>JBEBGA010000560.1:0-1464 GCA_040081695.1 Pyrinomonadaceae bacterium | reverse complement strand
TCCCGCATCCGCTGGTCGTACTTTTTCGCTTTTCGATTCCTGTTCATTAAATATATTTCCTCTTATTCGCGTAAACACTAGCCAACCTCACAGCATCCCTCTCGTGTTCCGAGGTTCGCTTATTCGATCCGGTGAACAGTGAGAACCGCTTTTGATCCCATTTTTTCTCATGGATCGGGTCGACGAGTTCGACTTCATAGCCACGGCCTCGAAGGCACATTGCCAATAGTTGGGCTTCACGAGCGTTGCCGCCGGCGTGAAACATGATCTTGAGTTCCTCGTTACGAATGTCCGATTCGTTCCGCTTGTAGAGCATTGATTTCGGCAATTCGATAAAGATCTTGACGTCGAGTTTTTCATTCCGACCGCCTTTTTTACTGTTGTCAGGAAACGAGCGAACAATGAAAAGCTGGACCGAATAAAAATCCTTGGTGCCGCTGAAAATGATCTTGTCGTCTTTACGCCGATAGATCGCGATGCCGGTATGCTGGCCTGCGTCGATGCCGATAACGATAGGTTTGAGCGGTTCAAGTTTCATTTCTCCTAGGTCGCGAAATATCCGGTCTTTGCTGTCAGCGAGCCAAAGCCCCAACCGCTGATGTGCGCGAGCATTTCGTCGTATTCGCCGCGCTCGGCACGCTGCAAAGTTTCGGCAAAAATGCGAACGCCGTAGTTTCATGGTAAAAAGGTCCGCCGCACAGCTTTTGAAATAACTCTTTGTCGGCAAGATTGTCGTGAATTTTTGTCGCTTGCGTGTAGTCTTTCCCGTATTTCAGCTCAGTCTCGGCAAATCCCGGCAGCCCGAGCATCGTCGCCTCAATGTGGCAGACGTCGATATCGCATTGCTTCACGAGGTGGTAGTCGATCGGCTGGCCGTAATAGTCGCCGAAGAATTTGGCAAGGATTCGCTCGTCAATGGCCTTCTGCTCAAACCGCATACAGTCGCATTTGAACGGTCGTGGCACTTCGCCAGTACATATCTCGTGAGCGTCATGCAGAAAGCCCCAAATTAGATTTGAAACGTGACCTGAGCGCTTGTAGGCCATGAGGCCGACGAAGACCAGATGCGTTAAGTTCGGCACCCAAATTGCCCCACCGTAACGGCACACGCGGCCAGACTGGACCGCAATATCTTCCGCTGTCGGCGTACCCATTTGCCCGCCAACTTTCTGAACATGAATGCCCGATTGTGTGAGCATATTTTCCTCACGTAATTCCGTCTCGTCACCGTCCTATACCCGTCGCTGACAAATTCGACCGGGCAACTGTTCAACTTCCCCCGCACGAGCACGCGGCACAGCGTTCCTTTTCGTTCCGGGTACCGTGTTTTCACTCGCCACAAGTAGAGCTGCTCCATCAAATTCTTCCTCTACTGCAAAAGTCAGGCTCCGACCCTTGCATTCCAATATCGCCACATTAACTTGCTGCACAGTTTCAAAATCACATCGTTTGCGATCTTAGTTT
>JBEBGA010000559.1:0-1464 GCA_040081695.1 Pyrinomonadaceae bacterium | reverse complement strand
CTGTTGACATCACCGCCTCAACATTCGGATTCTTCTGAATAATGTCGGCGACCTGTTGCTGATAGCGAATCATCTCAGTAAACGTAACGCCTTCGCGTGCCCGTGTGTTGGCATTGATAACACCGGTGTCCTGCCGCGGGATGAATCCTTTTTGCACGATGGTGTACAACCAACCCGTCGCCAATAACATAAGCGCCGATCCGATCAGCACCGAGCCACGATACTTGAGCGTCCAGCGCAAACTCGATATATACCCATGTCGAGCTGCGTCGAATACCCTTTCTGACCAGTCAAAGAGACGGCCATGCTGATGCTCATTTTTCAAAAAAAGGCTGCACAACATAGGCGTTATGGTCAGCGACACCACACCGGAAATCAACACCGCAATCCCCACGGTAACCGCAAACTCGCGGAATAGCCGCCCAACCATTCCCTCCATGAACAAAATAGGCAGAAATACCGCCGACAGCGAAACAGTCATAGTGACGACCGTGAAGCCAATTTCCTTTGCCCCATCCAGCGCCGCGCGAACACGATCTTTGCCCATCTCGAGGTGACGGGTAATGTTCTCGAGAACAACAATCGCATCGTCAACTACAAACCCCACCGCCAGCGTGATTGCCATCAATGACAAGTTATTCAGGCTATATCCGATCATGCTCATTACCGCAAACGTTCCGAGCACGGACGCCGGCAATACCAGCGCAGTAACCAGGGTGGCACGGACATTGCGCAGAAAAACCATGATTACACCAATCACCAGCACGATGGAAAGCACCAGCGTGAAATTCACCTCGTGTATCGAGTCACGGATGAACTCCGAGCGATCAACCAGCACGTCCAGCTTTGAACCTGCAGGCATGCCTTGCTGGATTTGCGGCAACAATTCCTTCAACTTGCTCACGACTTCAACCGTGTTGGATCCTGGCTGACGATAAACAGCCAGAATCAATGCCCGCTCACCGTTAAACCAGCTACGAATCTTTTCGTTCTCGACTGTGTCAACCGCCCGCCCAACATCAGAAAGGCGTACCGGCATACCGTCCTTGTAGGCGATGATCAGCGGATTAAAATCTTCGGCGGTCTGCAGCTTGCCGTTCGACCTGACCGTATAGGTGCGCGCTTTGCCTTGAAGCGATCCCGACGGAATATTGGAGTTTGCCCCCTGAATCGCGCTGACCACCCGCTCCAGTCCAAGACCACGTTTGGACAAGGCATTGGGATCGACAAACACCCTCACAGCATATTTCTGCGAACCAAATACCTGTACTTGCGCCACCCCGTTAATAGTCGAAAATCGTTGCGCAATATTGGCATCGGCGAATTCGTCCAGCTTTGACATCTGCACTTGATTGTTGGACGACACCGCCAGAATCAATACCGGCGCATCTGCCGGATTCAATTTCCGCAGCGTCGGCGGCTCAGGCATGTCCGTAGGAAGTCGCCGGATCGCCTGAGATATGG
>JBEBGA010000198.1:0-6000 GCA_040081695.1 Pyrinomonadaceae bacterium | reverse complement strand
GTATTATTTATCGCGTGTAAATGAACTTTTCCGAGACATTAAAACTTGCTTTCTCAGCCATCTGGGCTCATAAGCTGCGGTCATTTTTGACGCTTTTGGGAATGATCATCGGTGTCACGGCCTTTATGGTCGTGCTGTCGCTCTTGCAAGGGTTTAATTCATATGTAGACGAAAAGATCGCGGGGATCGGCTCAAATTCATTTACCGTCCGCAGATTCAGCTTTGACGATTTTAAGGATACCGATACGATCGCAGCTGCACAACGACGGAACAAAGAACTCACTTTCGAAGAGATGAACTTTATTCGGGACCGTGCACAACTCATCGACAAAATAGGTGCAAAGGCGGGAAACACGAACCGTGAGATCAAACGCGGTGGCGAATCGCTTTCCAGCGTCCAGATCTCAGGAGCTGAACCGGTAATTGCCGAGATCGATAAATTGGATATTGCTGAGGGACGATTTTTCTCTAATCCCGAGAATGAAAATTCGGCCCGCGTGGCGTATATCGGGACAGATGTAGTAAAAAAACTATTCCCGTCCGGGGGAGCTATTGGCGGTGAAATTACCATCTCCGGCATTCCTTACAGGGTAATCGGCATACAAACAACTAAAGGTACTGTGTTTGGCCAGCCTCAGGATAACTTTGTCACGCTGCCGATCAAGACATTTGGTTCTTCGTTCGGGGGCTTGCGAAATCAACGTGCTCCGTACTTTGTGGTGACGGCAAAGAACGACAAGGTTTTCAATGATGCGGTCGAAGAAGTTCGGACCCTGTTGAGGATCAAACGAAAGCTGGAATTTGGTGAAAAAGATACGTTTGGCATTTTAACTCCAGATGCCATCGCAGGTATCCGCGACCGCATTCTGGGGCCGATATTTCTAGTCATTATCATCGTACCAGGCATCGCCCTGGTAGTCGGAGCGATCGTGATCATGAATATCATGCTCGTCTCCGTCACCGAGCGGACAAAAGAGATCGGCATTAGAAAGAGCCTAGGCGCGCGGCAGGCCGATATACTTAAACAGTTTTTATTCGAAGCGGCAACATTATCGGCGCTTGGCGGAACGATCGGGCTCATTGTCGCGGAACTGTTAGGCATTATTATTACGGCGTTTGTTTTCCAAACGAGAATACCTATTTGGTCGGCCGTTTTCGCCATACTCGTCTCGGGCGGCGTCGGTATCTTGGCCGGCTTGTTTCCGGCGTGGAAAGCTGCTCGGCTTGACCCGATCGAGGCTCTGAGGGCGGATTAAGATGAAACTAGCAACAACCCCATTTTACGAGAATTTCAAAATGGCGATCGACACGCTCCGGGCTAATAAACTTCGGGCTTTTTTGACCATTTTCGGCGTCGTCGTGGGCGTAATTACGGTAATGCTCATTTCGTCGATCATTAGCGGGATAAATGTCGCAGTGGAAAAGGAGGTCGAGTCGTTCGGTACCCGGTCAATTTTCCTCTACAAGATGGACATCGGCATTCGTACAAGCGCACCAACACGCGAGGAGCGTATGCGTAAGCCCCTTACGATGGATGATGCCGATGCAATAAACACACTGCCGAGCATCGAGGTCGCAGTTCCGTTTCTTGATATCTCTAACAACTTTTTCGGTCAAAAGATCAACGTGACCGGGAAAAACGGCAAGACATCGTCGTCGGTTCAGCTAAACGGCACGATGCCTGCGATCGATAAAACCACGACCGAGGTCCTCATTGATGGACGCTGGTTCTCCGAAGGCGAAAACGAAGCAAAAGCCAATGTCTGCGTCATCGGCGATTTCGTCAAAGAGACCTATTTTCCGTACGAATCTCCAATTGGACAAACGATCGAAGTCGGCGCAAACGAATTTCGCATTATTGGGTTGCTGCAAAAGCGCGAACAGCTTTTCGGCGGTGGCGGCGGCAACAACGACCAGACGAACATTGTCTATATGCCGATGGGCTCCGCTCTAAAGCTCAAACCCAATGCGGACGACCTGTTTATACTCGCGGTTGCCCGGGAGGGACAACTTGAAAAGGCTAAAGACGACGTTCAGGATCTACTGCGACAACGCAGAAATGTACAATTTGGTGCAAAAAATAACTTTGCGATGGAAACCGCAGCAAGCCTGGTGGATCAGTTCAAAGCGATCACCGGTGGTGTTTTCCTTGCGATGGTCGTTATCTCCTCAGTGGGTCTAATGATCGGCGGCATTGGCGTGATGAACATTATGCTCGTCTCCGTGACCGAACGCACCCGCGAGATAGGAATTCGTAAGGCTATCGGAGCAAAACAAAGTGACATACTCCTCCAGTTTTTGATCGAGGCGGCTACGCTAACAGGTTTTGGTGGGATTGTTGGGTTATTGATAGGTTGGGGGCTTTCGCTATTGATCCAGATGGTATTTCCCTCCTACGTACCCATTTGGGCTCCGATTGCAGGGTTTGTGGCCAGCGTTGGTATTGGATTAGTATTTGGACTCTTCCCCGCCTGGAAGGCTGCTCGCTTAGACCCGATCGAATCGCTTCGCTACGAATAATAAAAGCCCGCCGAGTTGGCGGGCTTTTCGTTTTGCTCCTGAATGTTCCTTTAGCTAATAAAGCTCGGAAACAGTGTCGCCATCACAACGCCGAGCATAATAATAATAAAGAAAATGCCGAGCGATGCACTCCATGCGATAGTGCCGGAGACGCGTTCGCCTGTATTTTTTAGACCGGTCGCGTTCATCCAGACCCAATAAAGCCCTATAATGCTGGTTGCACCAAGTAGCGTGAATAAAACCGGATGTTCTGCTGACTTTACGAGGAAATTGAGGCTGTCCTGAACCAGTGCCTGTTGCTGCCCAAGTATGGGATGGATATCGTCCGGGCTTTTAAGAAACAAAACGAGTGTATTTAGGACAAACTTGATCACCGACACCGGAAAAGCGGCGTAAACAGCTGCTGACAATGCCTGGAAAAAATTGATCTTACCACCCATCGCTAATGCGAAGAGCATAAAAATGCCGGCAAGGATCGCATACACAAATCCAAATCCCACAAAGGTAGAAAAAGTTTGTGTAACCCTAAGCATGCCGCTATTCGCATCGACTATAGCCTGAGCACGTCCGGCCTCGACCTGCTTTTTCGCATCTTCGTTGTTAGCGATCATGCTCATTTCGAGCGTTTTATCGATTTGGAAATTAACGATCCGCTCCGCTCCGAGTCGGCTAAAAAATAGGGTTGAGTAGGTCGCCGACAGCACTGTCATGATAAGCAAAGCTACAAGAAACCTGGGGTGACGCCGCAAGTTCTTAAAAGTGTCGGATGGGGCGACGAATATGTTGCCAAGCGTGGCGGCTGTTGACATCCTTTCGACATCCTCCGTTTCGGGACGGTTGATAAAGCTAAGACCGATCACTAGCCCGCCAAAAAGGATCAGAAAAACGCCCGTTCCGGTTACGCCGGGAACGATCTTAACAGCCCCGAGAATTGCAATGATGAGCCCTACAGCCGCAGTTACGATACCCGCTAAACGATTCATATTTTCCTCACAGAAATTGGTTTAAGAATTACACCACAACCTACGATACTCAGTTTTGATTTGTTTCAGGTTTACGCAGCCGCGTCATATCCGTCCACACGGATACAAGCCGCGAAATGCCCGGGCTTGATCTCACGCAGTTTCGGTTCTATCGAGGCACACTCCTCAATGGCTATAGGGCAGCGGGTCCGAAAACGGCAGCCCGACGGCGGATTAATTGGCGTCGGAACATCTCCGGTCAGCATGATACGCTGACGTTTCTGTTTTGGATCTGGTATTGGGATCGCCGAAAGCAACGCCTCGCTGTACGGGTGCAGCGGATCGCTGTAAAGCTCGTCTGCGTCACATATCTCAACGATCTTACCCAGATACATTACCGCGACACGATCCGAGATATGTTCCACAACCGCCAATCCGTGCGAAATAAATAGATAAGTCAGCCCCAGATCATCCTGTAATTGCTGAAGCAGATTTACGACTTGTGCTTGAACCGAAACGTCCAAAGCCGAGACTGGTTCGTCGCAGATGATAAGTTTAGGGTCGAGAGCCAATGCCCTTGCGATACCAATACGCTGCCGCTGCCCGCCGGAAAACTCGTGCGGATAACGGTCCGCATATTTAGGGTCAAGCCCGACCTTTTTCAATAGATCAGCAACACGTTCGTTCTGCTCTGATTTGTTACCAATTCCGTGTATTTTCAACGGCTCGGCAACGATCGATCGGATGCTAAGACGCGGATTGAGGCTTGCGTAAGGGTCCTGAAAAATGATCTGCATCTCACGCCGAAGCAACTGCATTTCATTGTTTGGCAGCCCGACGATATTCTTGCCCTCAAACAGCACTTCCCCGGCAGTTGGCTCGATCAAACGCAGCAGACATCGTCCGACGGTAGATTTTCCGCAGCCCGATTCACCGACAAGCCCAAGCGTTTCACCCTGTGTGAGATGAAACGAAACATCATCGACCGCCTGAACGACATCGTCGCTGTTATCGACGGGAAAGTGTTTGACGAGGTTTTTGACCTCTAGTAGCGTTTCCGTTTTTGTTGCGGTCGCAGTGTTCATACGGTTGCCGGTCTCGCTTTTTCGTCGCCGTTAAATAAGACGCATCTAACCTGAGAGCCGTCCGGTAGCTGGTAAAACGGTATCTCGCCGTGCGTGCAGATCTCCAGCGCGTGCTCGCAGCGCGGTGCAAAATGACATCCGGGCGGCAAGTCGGTCGGGCTTGGGACGGTACCCTCGATAGTTTGCAGACGCTCAGCCTTTTTTATGCCCGTTTCGGTTAGTTTTGGCACCGAACGCAATAGGCCACGAGTATAAGGATGCTTCGGGTTTGCAAAGATCTCACCAACGCCCGATTCCTCGACGATCTTGCCGGTGTACATCACACAAACGCGGTCAGCGACCTCTGCCACAACGCCAAGATCGTGAGTGATGAGAAGGATCGCCAGCTTTCGGGAAGCACGCAATTCATTTAACAGCTCAAGTATCTGAGCCTGAATGGTTACGTCAAGAGCAGTTGTCGGTTCGTCGGCGATCAACAATTCCGGGTCGCAAGCAAGGGCCATCGCGATCATCACGCGTTGACGCATGCCGCCCGAAAGCTGATGCGGATAATCGGACGCTCGTCGTTCAGGCGAAGGTATCGACACCTCTTTCATCGCCGCGATCGCCGCCGCCCACGCTGTGGCCTTATCCATCTTGCGATGCAGGCGCAGCGCCTCGGCGATCTGCTCACCGACCCGATAGACGGGGTTGAGCGACGTCATCGGGTCCTGAAAGATCATCGCGATATCGTCACCGCGGATCGTTCGCAAACGGTCTTCGGACGCAATTGTCAGGTCTTCGCCCTTAAACTTTATCGAACCGCCAACTATCTTTCCAGGCGGTGAAATAAGTCGCATTATCGACAAAGCCGTTATGGATTTGCCGCAGCCGGATTCGCCGACCAGGCCAACCAGTTCGCCCTCGTCAATGTGAAAACTCACATCATCGACGGACTTTACCAGGCCCCCCATCGTCGGGAAATGGGTGCGCAAATGTTGGACTTCGAGTAAGTGCGACATCAGTATTAACTGTGGAAAGTTTAACTTAATACTACGTGCGAGAAAAGTTTGCGAGTTTCATTCTTTTCAAAGCACAAAGGCAACTAATTCCGTCGCTTTTTCCTCAAATGGATGTTATTCTTTTTTGAGTAAAAGTCAGTCTTTCAGAGGTTTATTTGGGGAGATCTTACATTCGTGAAATTAAGTAATACACGCCTTTTTGCTCTTGTATCAATTCTTACACTTTCGGCTACGTTTGGGTTCGCCCAAAATGGCACGACTACGGCAAAGGTCGAGACCGATCGTACTGGAACGGCAGCAAAACCGGCTCCCGTCAAAAAGGTTACCACTGAGGTTGTTCAAAGCGAGATCGAAGAGGCTCTCTCTGTAATTCAGGGAAATTACGTCGGTGGCAAAAAGATAAATTACAACACGATATTTAAATCATCGATC
>JBEBGA010000197.1:0-6002 GCA_040081695.1 Pyrinomonadaceae bacterium | reverse complement strand
ATTCCGTCGCGACACTTTCGAATGCAATGGACGTCGGAGCACCGAGCAACTTCGTTCGCATTCTGGAGATATTTGGTAATAAATTTGTCGATCTCAAAGAAAAGCTCGAGTCCGTCAGCATCTCGGATGAGGTGACGGCCCAGACGATGCTCGATGTTTATAAAGAGACCGGCTACACTCTCGACCCGCACGGTGCAGTTGGTTACAGGGCGCTGGCCGACCATTTAGAAACTGATCCAAATTTACGAGGGCTTTTCCTCGAAACGGCACATCCGGTGAAATTCGACTCCGTCCGTGAGATAATCGGGACATTCGGCAAAACCCCTGCGTCGATCGATGAGCTTTATACAAAAGAAATGGTCAGCACTGAGATGGATAATGATTACGAAGCATTGCGACAGGTTCTGTTGAGCAAGATATGAAGGTCCTAAAATTTGGCGGCTCGTCGGTAGGCGGCCCCGAAGCCATAAGGCAAGTTGTCGAGATCATTCGCCGGACGAGTGCTGAGGGCGAATGTGCGATCGTGCTGTCTGCTATGCAGGGCACGACCGATGCTCTTATCGCCGCCGGCCGATCTGCTGAAAGCGGCGACGATGGCTATATCGAGGCGATCAGCGATATTAGTGACCGGCATCTTGCGGCGGTCACCACACTGTTTGGCGAGGACGCTAACCCGCCGGTCATTGATTTTGTCGAATCGACGATCAAAGAACTCGAAAATTTGTGCGAAGGTGTCAGGCTCATCCGTGAGCTTTCACCCAAAACACTCGACCGCGTTTTGAGCTTTGGTGAGATAGTTTCGACGCGGATCGTTTCAGCTTTCCTGTCGGCGGAAGGGATCGAGAATGAATGGGTCGATAGCCGTTTGTTGATTCGCACCGACTCCAATCACGGGTCGGCGAGCGTGAATTTTGCCGAAACAAATGAACGGATAACATCTCATCTGGAGGCAAGTACTTCGCGGGTCCACATCTTTCCGGGTTTTGTTGCGTCTGATGCGGCGGGCTACACGACGACGCTCGGACGCGGAGGTTCGGATTATACGGCGGCGATAATCGCGGCGTCGACCAACGCCGAGGTGCTCGAAATTTGGACGGATGTTTCGGGAATGATGACGGCGGATCCGCGTTTTGTGCGTAACGTCCGGCAGATCTCGCATATCACGTATCGTGAGGCGATGGAGCTGTCGCACTTTGGTGCAAAGGTCATCTACCCGCCGACCATTCATCCTGTGATGGCAAAGGGCATTCCTATCCTGATCAAAAACACCTTTGAACCCGACCACCATGGCACGCTGATCGAGTCCGAATCGACGGCTAAAACCGAGATGATCCGCGGCATCACGAGCATTGACAGCATAACGATCCTTAACCTCGAAGGCAGCGGGATGGTCGGCATACCGGGCTTTTCAAAGAGGCTGTTCGACGCTCTATCTCGTGCGGCGATAAACGTCATCCTTATTACCCAAAGTTCATCCGAACACTCAATCTGCGTCGCCATCGAAGAAAAACACGCTGAGATGGCAAAGCTAGCTGTCGATCTAGAGTTTGAAAACGAGATCAACCTTGGCCGGATCGATCCGCTAAAGGTCGAGAGCGGATTTTCGATCCTGGCTCTCGTTGGTGACAACATGAAAGAGCACACCGGCGTGTCGGGCAAGATGTTTACCACGCTCGGCCACAACGGCATCAACATCCACGCCATCGCTCAGGGTTCGAGCGAGCGAAATATTTCAGCCGTCATTTCGTCGAAAGATGTGCGAAAGGCAGTCAACACGCTGCACGAAGAGTTTTTCTCCGACGGTAACAAACAGATCAACCTGTATATCGCGGGCGTCGGAACCGTCGGCGGCAAGCTGTTCGGCCAGATGTTGGCGCAGCATCAGCATCTGCTCGATGACATGCGGTTGAACATGCGAGTCGTCGGCATCGCTAATAGCACTCGTGCATTGCTTGCTGATGAGGGGGTCGATCTCAACGATCACAAAGACAAATTGCAGCTAGCCGATGAGATGAGTATCGATGTGTTTACCGACACGATCATAGAGCAAAATTTGCGCAACTCGATATTTGTCGATATCACCGCAAGCCCGGCAGTCGTTGAAACTTATCCAAAACTGCTGGAAAAAGCGGTATCTGTGATCGCCTGTAATAAGATCGCGGCTTCGTCGGATCATGACAATTACAATCAACTAAAAAACCTCGCCCGCGAATACGGGACGAATTTTTTCTTTGAGACAAATGTCGGTGCGGGCTTACCGGTGATTCACACGCTCGGCGATCTGCTCCGCAGCGGCGACCGTGTGAACCGTATCGAAGCCGTGCTATCGGGCACATTGAATTTTGTTTTTAACAATTACGACGGAACGCGGACATTCGCAGAGGTCGTTCGCCAGGCCCAAACCGAAGGTTATACCGAGCCCGACCCAAGGCTCGACCTAAACGGAACAGATGTTGCCCGCAAGATCCTGATCCTCGCTCGCGAGGCAGGCGAGCGTTTGGAAATGACTGATATTGCCAACGCAGGTTTTTTGCCCGAGTCGTGTCTTGCGGGCAGCGTCGATGATTTTTATGCCGAGATGGAACGGCACGAATCACATTTCCGCAAGCTGCTCGATGACGCAACCGCTGATGGGTTAAAGCTCAAATACATCGCTTCGTTTGATAACGGCAAAGCGTCCGTTGGTCTGCAGTCGATCGGCCCTGACCACAACTTTGCCAACTTATCGGGCAAAGATAACGCCGTACTTTTTTATACAAACCGGTATGCTGACCAGCCGCTTGTGATAAAAGGTGCTGGAGCGGGTGCGGACGTGACTGCCGCCGGAGTATTTGCAGACATAATTAGAGCGGCACGCTCTTAATAAGTGTATGTTCAAAAAGAGACTGTTAACGGTAATTTTCCTCTACTCACTCCTGATCCAGTTTTCGTATGCGCAAAGTAATTACACGCCACCGAGTGGATCTTGGGAACGCCGCACTCCGGAGCAGGTAAAGATCGACGCGGTTAAGCTGAAAGAGGCAATAGACTTTGCTATCGCGAGTGAGTCAAAAGGGCCACGAAGTCAGGAACTCGGGCTGACACAGTCTTTTGGCCAAGCTCCGTTTGGCGAGCTGGTCGGGCCGACCAAGGATCGCGGCGAACAAACCGGGATCGTGATCAAAAACGGTTACATCGTTGCCGAATGGGGAGAACCGTTTCGTGTTGATATGTCGCACAGCGTTACAAAAAGCTTTTTATCGGCGGTTGTCGGCATCGCTTTTGACCGCAAATTGATCCGCAGTCTGCAGGACAAAGTCATTGACTACAATGCTCCGGTTGAGCAGTATCGGGCCGGCAAGCGATACGACGATGCGGATGAATTTGGCAAGCCAAAGTTTCATGATCTGTTCGCGACCGAGCACAACCGCAAGATCACGTGGGAACATCTGCTCCGCCAAACAAGCGATTGGGAAGGCACGCTCTGGGGCAAGCCCGACTGGGCTGATCGCCCCGACCGCGATCCAAGCAAATGGCTCAACCGCCAGAGGGGCGAGCCAGGAACGGTTTACGAATATAACGATGTCCGTGTCAACGCTCTCGCATTAGCGGCTTTGAACGTTTGGCGTAAACCTCTACCCGAAGTTTTGAAGGAAAACCTGATGGACGAGATCGGAGCGTCTAATACCTGGCGTTGGTACGGATATGAAAATTCGTATGTCGTCCTCGACGGCCGGATCGTCCAGTCGGTTAGCGGCGGCGGACACTGGGGCGGCGGGATGTTTATCAACGCCTATGACATGGCGCGTTTTGGTTTGTTGACAACGCGGAGCGGAAAGTGGGGCAATAAACAGCTACTATCAAATGAATTTGTCCGTCAGGCAAAGACGCCGACCTCCGTTCAGCAGACCTATGGATTTATGAATTGGTTTCTGAACACCGATAAAAAGCTATATCCAAACGCCCCGGCATCTGCAATAGTCCACACCGGTAACGGTGTGAATATCATTTATTGCGATCCAGAGAATGATCTAGTAGTTGTTGTCAGATGGATCGAAAATAATAAGATAAATGAATTTTTTGGTAAGGTTTTGGCGAGCCTGAAAAAGTAAGACCGTGGGAGCGGCCTTGATCTAATTATTTCAGGTCAAACAATAGAAACTCAGTATTGTCCTCGTGAGCCGTAAGTTTTAGTTTTTGTTCCTCGCTTACGGCTGCTCCGTCACCTGCCTCAAGAGTATATCCATTTACATCGAGTAATCCGCTAATAAGTTGAACCCAGGCGTGTCTGCCAACGGCGATCTCGTGTGAGACACTCTTGCCCTCCGCGAGTACCGATGCGTACAGTTTCACATCCTGATTGATATGCACGGAGCCGTCGTCACCCCCACGTGATGCAATCAGTTTTAGCTTGCCTTGTTTTCCCTCGGGAGCGAACAGTTTTTGCTCGTAACTGGGCGTCAATCTGTTTTCCTCGGGCAAGATCCAGATCTGCAGCAGATGGGTCTTGTCGGTTGGGCAACTGTATTCACTGTGCAGAACACCGGTTCCGGCGGTCATTCGCTGTACCTCGCCCGGATGGATCGTTTCTCCATTTCCCAACGAATCGCGATGCGAAAGTTCGCCGGAGATCATATAGGTGATAATCTCCATATCGCGATGGCCGTGTTTCGGAAAGCCTTGATCGGGCTCGATAAAGTCCTCGTTTATCACCCGCAGATCACGAAAGCCCATAAACTGGGGGTCGTAATAATCGCTAAATGAAAATGTGTAATGTGTGTCGAGCCAGCCATGATTTGCATGGCCGCGTTCTTTAGATCGTCGTATTTTGATCATTTCAATTACTCCTTGTTGATTAGATATTACAAGGACATGTGAAGGTTGTAACCATCAATTGCGGTGAGAGTTATCTAATACTTTTGGGTGAGAGAACCTATTTCTTTCTAACGATCATCAGCCCGTCACGTATCGAAAGCAGCACATTTTCAACACGGTCGTCGGCAAGCACCATCTGGTTAAAGTCATATAGAGCCTGTGTGTTCTCATCCTTTTCGTCTTCGATCACCATGCCGCTCCAGAGCACATTATCGGCAATGATAAATCCACCTGGCCGAACCTTGTCGAAAACGAGGTTGTAATAAGTTGAATAATTAGGCTTGTCAGCATCGATAAACACGAGATCAAACGTTTCGGGAAGTGCCGGGATGATATCGGTTCCAAAACCAAGGTGAAACTCGATCTTGTCGGCAAACTCACTTTTTTGGACAAATTCACGGGCGACACGATTTGTGTCTTCTTGTATATCCAATGTAATTACCTTGCCGCCGTCAGCCAGCCCCTCTGCAAAACAAAGCGCGGAATATCCGAGGTATGTGCCGATCTCCAATACAATTTTCGGACGTATCATGTGCGACAGCATAGACAGAACACGGCCTTGGAAAAAGCCTGACAGCATTGCCGAGTCTTCGTAGTGTGCATAGCAATGAGCTCGTAGCTCCTGCAGCACAGCGCTCTCATTTGATGTCATGCTTTCAGCGTATTTAATTAATTCGTCTTTCATAGATCTACTCTTACCAATCCTCGTTTTATCGCAAGGGTCGCGGCCGACGTGCGGTCAGAGACGCCTATCTTTCCAAAAATATTTTGCACGTGTGTCTTGATGGTATTTTCAGAATTGTCGAGAGCAAACGCGATCTCCTTATTCGACATACCGCCAACGATCATTCGCAAAACATTTGTTTCGGTCGCGGTGAGTTCTTCTTGTCCGAGATGCTCACTGAGAACCTGAGCGATCGCATCGGGTATGTATTTACGCCCGGCCGCGACAGCGCGTATGGCTTTAAGTAATTCGTCCGGCTCAATATCCTTACAAATATATCCTGCTGCTCCTTTTTTCAACGCGCGGCTGATCTCGGCGTCACCAGCATGGTCGGCCAAAACAATGATTTTTGCTTTTGGGTCTTGGACAAAATAATTGTCGAGATCATCGATAGTGCAAGAGTCGGGAAATCTCAAACCAAGGA
>JBEBGA010000558.1:0-1472 GCA_040081695.1 Pyrinomonadaceae bacterium | reverse complement strand
CAAACTGACGAGCTATGTCGTAGCCAAAGCCGGTGGCACCGATCTTTGGAAACGATAGCCCGCCGCACGCTACGATCAGATTTGCGGTTGTAAATTTTCCTTGGCTGGTTTCAAGCGCAAAATTGCCGTCCTGACTCACACGCGTGACCGAGCAGCCTGTCATTATTTCTACTTTCGCTTTGCCGCATTCTGTCAGCAGCAGATCGACGATCTGACGCGAGCTTTCGCGGCAAAAAAGCTGGCCTAGAGTTTTCTCGTAATATGCGATCTTGTGCTTACGGACAAGCTCGATAAAATCTTGCGGAGTAAATCCGGCCAAAGCGGATTTACAGAAATGAGGGTTTTGGGAGACGAAATTTTCGGCAGTTACATTGAGGTTTGTAAAATTACACCGTCCGCCGCCCGATATGACGATCTTGCGGCCAACCTCTTGATTGTGCTCGATCACGAGCACCCGTTTGCCGCGCTTGCCCGCCGTAATTGCGCAAAACAGGCCTGCAGCACCGCCGCCGATAACTATGGCGTCAAAGTTCATCTATGAGAGATATCGCTCTTGCAGGATGTTGACGTGATGCTTAACGTGGCCTGCCATAATATAAACGAGAGCCCGAACCGAGATGAGATTGTTGCTGGCCGTGCCCATGCGAACCGAGGCTTCGTCCGAGAGATTTTGTAAGAGCCGCAGATTTGCCTGGCGCTCGTAGTCAAATTCGTCAAGCAGGTCGGCAAACGAGCGGTTGTTCGCGTTCGACGTATCGATGTAATCGTCCTGTTCAAATCCTTCGATCGGCGTTTTGTCGCCACGGGAAATGCGCAGGATGCGGTATGCAAAAATCCTTTCGCCGTCGATCAGATGGCTCAGCAATTCTTTGATAGTCCATTTTCCATCCGCGTAGGCGAACGTTCCTTTTTCCTCCGCCACGTTGGAAAGCATTGATCGGATCTCGCCGGACTGTGAATCCAAAATAGGCACGACACCATCGCCGTCGATCAGCGAAATGTAGGTATTGTAATACGGAGCAAATTCGTTTGGTTCAGGTCTTTGCATGGTCTATTTCCTCAATTGTTATTTATCGTGCATCGATGATCGCTTGCCGGGCCAAAGCTGTTTCTTGTGCTGAGAGCTCGATCTTGGCTGATGCTGTTCTTAATTTTGCCGGCAATTCAACGGAAGTTTCATTATACAAAACCTTATAGATAACTCCTGCCGCAAGATACGAGCCGAGGGCAGTGGCGTGCAAACCGTCCGAGTAGAGCCTTAGATCCGGCTGTTGCTTCCAGGCCACCCGCCAAGCATTGCCCGCAGGGATGAATACTCCATCGACTCCTTTTGCTGCCAATTCGTACGATTCGTGAACGCGGTCAAAATCAAACTTTCGGCTTTCAAACGGCCAAACCATATAAAGTGCCGGTCTTGCACCTACTTTTTTGATCTCCTCCGAAAAGAGATTTACAAACTCGATCAAATTGAC
>JBEBGA010000196.1:0-6034 GCA_040081695.1 Pyrinomonadaceae bacterium | reverse complement strand
CAGAAAAACTCCCGCGATTATTAAAATGGTCACGCAAACGAATTTTTCTGTTTTTTGGTGGAAAGAATCTAGGCGAAGCTCTTCAAAAGCAAGGGGTTTTATTCGATCAAAAGCTAATGCCGATGTCCGAACAGCGTTTCTTATTTCGCGACCTGCAGCATATTAAATAGTATGTAACGGATCGTTTGCGGTTCGAGTAGATGGTCGGCGATCTTCATTACCATGACGTCGTTTGTCATACGCTCGAGACTTGCGCGGCTTACGTTAAAGGTCAGCTTTTCAAATACTTTCCCGCCCGAACGAGATTCGGAGCGTTTGCCTTTCCCGACGGCAATCTTTCCTTTTTCTCCGATAAGCACCATTTCCTGATCGCGTACAAACATCGGCGTATCGTTTTCGCTGATCAGCGTAAATACAAATGTTCCGTCGCGGCCATTCTCGGTCTCTTTGTACCAATAGGTAAAATCGGCAAACATCTTTGCGTTTTGAAACCGCTCGTCGAGGTTTGCATTGCTAAGATTGACCATCGCGATGCCGGTGCTCAAAAATCCGGTGCGGCTCTCGGCGTTGTACCCATTAAATATTGCTCCAACATCGCCAAGTTTTGGATTTACGTCACCCCATTTGCCAGTGCGCGTCTTTTCAGTTTTTCTCTCAGGCAGCGATTCGGTCATGCTGGCAGGTGCGTTTATGTTTTTAGCCTCGTTGGCGACGGCGCGTTGCCATGACGGTTTAAGGTCAACGGCCGACCAGATCCCCAGTCTTTCGTTTTTTGCGGCGGATTCGGTTGCTGCGTATATATCAAACTCGGTACGCTCCTGCCCCGTCAATTGTGACGGTACGTGCCAGGCTGCGCCATCACGCAGCATCTGTTGGCTGAGATCGATGCCATTCGACCAAAGCTGACCGATCGTTCGGTCCGACATTATGTTTCTCGGACGGTATTCGATCATTTTACCGACCGTAAGCTCTCTCAGATGTTCCGTCACCATCGTCCGGATCTGCGGCACGTTGTCGGGCACCTCGATATACTGCAACTGCACATTGATCTGGCCCGACGAGATCTTGATCATCACCGTCCGGCCGTCAACGACACCGATCACCTCGCCGGGAAAGGTGCGCTGTGCCGACGAAACATTAGCCGACGCGAAGATCGTAAATATCACTAACAACAATAAATAGGATCTTTTGAACATTGTGATCTCCATTAACGAACGTCCAGATCGTACTCTCTCAGCCGCCGGTAAAGCGTCGATGGCGAGATACCGAGCAGCTCGGCGGTCTTGCCCCGATGCCAGCCGGTTTTTTCCAGAGCACCGATGATCTGCTGGCGTTCGACATCGCGTAGATTCGACGGCGAAGTGTTTTGAAATGATGCGACTGTCGTCGTCTGCGGAGCGTTGTAGCTGACCGAGACACTTGTCTTTTCGGTGCGAAACGCGATCTCCGGCGGCAGTTCACGCGGAGTGATCATACCGTTGTCGGCGAGCAAGATCGCACGCTCAAGACAATTGCGAAGCTGGCGGACGTTGCCCGACCAGTCGAAAGCGTTCAACGCTTCGATCGCGGCGGGTGACATTTCCGGTTCATCATGTCCGGCAAGCTTGTGCAATAAATGCCGGGCAAGCGGCTCGATATCCTCGCGACGCTCGCGAAGCGGAGGCACATTTATCTCAAAACTATTGACGCGGTACATCAGGTCGGCACGAAATAACCCGTCCGCGATCGCGGTGTCTTTGTCGCGGTTTGTCGCCGCGATCAGACGGACGTCAACCTCGACCTTTTTCACTCCGCCGACGCGGAAAAACGTCCGTGTTTCAAGAGCCCGCAGTAGCTTTGACTGCAGCTGCATCGGCATTTCCATGATCTCGTCCAAAAACAGCGTACCGCCGTCAGCGATCTCAAACAGGCCAAGTTTGCGGGCCTTTGCGCCGGAGAACGCTCCGGCTTCGTGGCCAAACAGCTCACTTTCAAGCAACGTATCCTGCAACGCGGCACAGTTTAGATCGATAAATGGTTTGTCACTGCGGCGGCTTAAACGGTGGATCGCCTGAGCGATCAATTCTTTACCAACGCCTGATTCACCCGTTATAAGTACCGACGTATCCGACGGAGCAACCCGCTGAACGAGCCTAAGAGCCTCTTTCATCTGCGGCGAATCTGCGACGATCTCAGGAAGCGCCTGGTGCGTACGGGCTATCTGTGCCCGCAGCCGCTGGTTATCAACCTTTAGCTGCTGCTTCTCAGCGGCAGCGGTAACAAGAGCCGACAATTCGCCGATGCGGTATGGCTTTGTCAGGTAATCATAGGCACCGAGCTTCATTGCTTCGATGGCCGATTCGACCGTCGCCTGGCCGGTGAGCATTATCACCTCGGGCGGATTTTGGCTGCGTTCGCGAGTGCGGCGGAGCAGACCGAGGCCGTCGAGACGCGGCATATTGATGTCGCACAACACGACGTCAAAATCATGCTCCTCGAGCAGTTCCCAGGCGGCTTCGCCGTCCTCAGCACACAATACTTCGTGGCCTTGCCTGGTCATTTCCTTTTCGACCACAAGGCGTAAGTTCTTTTCGTCGTCAACAACTAGTAGTTTAGGCATACATTTGGGGTGGGTTAGGCGGTAGCGGGTAAAAAGATGGAAAACGTCGTGCCTTTGCCAGGCGTCGAGCGGACGCTGAGACGTCCGCCGTGCTCTGAAATAATGCCGTAGCATACGGCCAAACCGAGACCGGTGCCGCGGCCGACCTCTTTGGTGGTAAAGAACGGCTCAAATATCTTGGACATATTCTCTTGTTCAATGCCGGTGCCGGTGTCGGCTACCTCGATCACGACGCGATTGCCGCGTTGAAACACACGAAAAGTTAACTTTCCGCCGTCGAGCATCGAGTCGATCGCATTTGTCGCAAGAGCAATAACAGCCTGTTGTATCTGCCCGCCATCCGCGCTGACCAGCGGCAGATCGTCGTCGATCTCAAGTTCCTGAGCGATGCCGTTGCCGCGTTTCTGATGCGAGATCAGATTTGCCGCCGATCGGACGATCTCGCCCGCATCGATGTGCGAGCGTTCGCCGGTGCGGATACGGCTGAAATCAAGCAGGCCGGTAGTGATGGTCTTGCATCGAAACGCTTCGCTTTTGATCAGGCCGAGATATTCAGTCAGGTCATCGACCGCCTCAGACGCATTGAACGATCCCTCGTCAATACGCTGTTCGAGCGACTCGGCACAGGCCGCGATCGTCGCGAGCGGATTATTGATCTCGTGAACGACGCCCGCCGCGAGCCGACCTACTGCCGCAAGTTTTTCGGCACGGTTGATTGCGTGGATCGCCTCGACACGCACAGTGACGTCTTCGCCGACTGTGATAACGTGCGTGACGTCGCCGTCAGCGTTTTTCATCGGGATCTTGCTAACCATCCAGTGCAGCGTCGAGCCGTCATCGGCGACCGTCTGTTGTTCGATACGCTCAATGCGGCCGGTGCGAAATGCTCTTTCAAATTCTTCGCGCAGTCGGCCCTGCGGATATTTTTCGAGCACGTCAAAAACATCACGCCCGATCGCTATATCCCTAGGTATGCCCTGCGTGCCGACCTCGCGGTGGCGGTTCCATGTGACGATGCGGTAATCGCGGTCGACGACATAGAGCGACACGGGCAGAGCATCTAAGATCGCTTCGGTAAATTTGCGATGCTCCTCGCGAGCCTCGTTGATAGAATCATTAAGTGCCCCTTCGTAGTGAGCCGACAGATTGACGCTCATCGCTGCCATCTGAGTTGCGGCATCGATGAGACGAGCTTTGTGATCCGTCAGATCGTTGCGATCTGTGAATCCGGTAATGATCGCCCCTTTTATCTTGCCGTTGATGTGCAGCGGCGATATGTACTCGGCGTTGTGATGGACGTTCTTGATAAAAAATTCATCTTGGGATTCTTCCGAGTGGCCGATCTGCGGTGGCATAAAGGCTAGCCATTTATCAAACGCAGCCCTATCAAGCGAACCGTCATCGATCACTCCATCCTCGCCAAAAGCGCAAGTTATCAGCCCGATGCTCTCAAGCTCGGCAACAAACACGCACACCTTTGCATCTACTCCGTTGTAGATCGCCTCGGCGACGCGGCTCGCGACCCGTTTTGGATGTACGGTAAAGAGCAGACTACGCCCAAGCTCCGAAATGAACCTGAGGTCGTTTGTACGGCCATCATGCTCAGCTATCGTAGATATCGGGTCGACGTGCTTTTTCGGCGGCGAGGAAGTCAGCATTATTTATTGATCGCAGCCGGACAATTTCGGTGCAGATTTAATGACGTAAGCGGAGGCTTAGATATTGTAGAAGTGGCACAATCCTCCTTATTTATTAAAAACAATTTTTAACATTTTGTCAACAGATTTAACCACCTGTTTTGTCATTGACACCGGCGTAAAACAGGCCGAAAATCGATCTAGAGTAACAATGATCTCTTTGGTAAGAAAATTGGGTATTTTCACCCTGATGGCGGGGGCTACAGTTGTATTTTTTGGCTCAAAAGCCCAAGTCCATGCCCAGGAAATCGTTGATAAAACCGTTGCGGTCGTCAGCGACGGCACGCGGACCGAGCTGATAACGTATTCGGATATCATATGGCAGCTTGCCCTGCAGCCCGGCACACAGCTCGATAAACCCCGATCCGAAGATCTCAATCAGGCACTGCAACTGCTTATTAATCAACGGCTTTTTGCTCTTGAGGCAGAGAGATTGCCGCGTGCGGCTCCGACAGAAAAAGAGATCTCCGACAAGATAAATGCTACGCTGAGCTATTTCCCATCGCCAGCCGTTTTCGAAGAGCGTCTTAAAAAGGTTGGGTTTGAATCGATCAAGGACGACAATTTCGAACGCCTGATCTCCCAGCGCGTTGCTATCGAAAAATACGTTGATTTTCGCTTTGGATCTTTTGTTGTTATCACGCCCGACGACGAAGCAAAATATTACAGTACTGTATTTGTACCGGAATTTAGGAGCCGTTCACCGGGTGTCGTCGTTCCGACCCTTGATGATAAACGCCGCGAAATACGCGAGATACTATTGCGATCAAAAGTGGCGGTGAATATAGAATCTTTCTTGGACGAAGCAAAACGCCGCGTCGTGATCGAAGTCTTGATCGAGGTTTGATTGACCCTCTTTATCTGAACGTGGTCTTGACCTATCGCATCTAGAGTTTTATCATCGTTAATTCCAAGCCGGGGTGGCGAAATTGGTATACGCACTAGACTCAAAATCTAGCGGGCTTAACGCCCATGTCGGTTCGACTCCGACCCTCGGTACCACATCTAAAAAAAATATAGCTTTAGGTAAAAGCTTTGTGCAATAATGTCACCACTGGGGGTGATATTATGATAAATAATTCAAACGAGGTGGCTAAGGCCTAATTGGTCGAAAGCTACTTTTATTCAAATAAAAAAGGCACGCTTCATGGAGCGTGCCTTTTTGCTTTGGCGAACCGACCCTACCTGCCATAAACGACCGTTTGTCCGGTATCTTCGCGCACGGTTCGGATGCCATTTCCCTGCCGATAAACTCGCACAGAAACTCCTTCCATCGATATGACGTCATTCTGATACGTTCCATAGCTGGTGGAACCTCGACTCGAAGAAGTAACCTGGCCATTGTTATTAATAACCAGTGTGATCCGGTCGCCGGTCGCGGGGTCAGTGGTATAGAAAGTTCCGCGGGCCCAATTAGGCGGATTTGACGATCCGCCACCGTTCCATCCACCGTTGCCCCAACTATTTTTTGAATAGTTGACGACCATGCCATTATCCATTCGTGTACCGCGAACACCGTTATTGATCTTAGTGACGCGGACACTAACGCCATCCATCGTGATAACGTCGTTGTAATAATTTCCGTAGCTCATAGAGCCGCCGGCGCTAGACGTGACCCGACCATTATCCGAGATAACCAAGGTAATTTGCTGCCCGCTAGCCGGATCCGGAGCGTAAAACGTTCCGACGGCCCAACTTGGAGGACGGCTCGTACCGCCACCGCCAGTCCAGCCGCCGC
>JBEBGA010000195.1:0-6044 GCA_040081695.1 Pyrinomonadaceae bacterium | reverse complement strand
CCATTTGAGCTGCTTTTCGCTCAAGCCTTTGACGGCATCTTTGAAAAGCTTCTGCGTATGTTTAAGATACTTGACCGCAGCTTTGCGTTCCTCTTTGGTGACAGGCTTAGCGTCAGCCTGAATTGTTCCGCCGATCAGCATCACGCCGACGATAAATAGAGATAGAAATGTCTTTTTCATGATTCCTCCGACTTAAGGCTATATTTTCTCGCAATCGCCGCCTACTTGATCTTTTTCGCCTTGGCCAATTGCTGCTTACCACGCATTACGGCCAGATGCGTGACTTGTCCGTCCTCGCCCTTTATAAAACTGTATGTAAGCAATGGATCGTCATCGAGAAAGTACTCTGTTTCGCTTTCAGGTAGCAATTCTTGTTTCTCGGCATCCGCGCCTTCTTGCACCATCAACTTTCGTCCTTCGCGTGTGACGATGACGATGAAGTTCGGGTTCGACGGATTGGGCTGATACTGTCCGACAAATGGATCAAATATTTTGGGATCGACCTTTGCCACCGATCGATTAGGCAGCACGTCAGGAATATACCGATCTGCGATGCCTGCGGCGATCGAGGCAGCATTTGCACCGTCCCCATTTGTCAGCACAATTACCGACAGCTTATCGTCCACAAGTCTCGTAAACTCAGCTCGAAATCCGGGCAATGAGCCGCCGTGACGAACCTGTCTATGATTTCCCGCCGGTTCCAACTGCCAACCAAAACCATATGGATATGTCTCGCCATTATTCAGCTTGACCGGCGTCCACATCTGATCACGTGTCGCTTTGGTCAAGAACTTATCGGTATAGAGGGCCGCGTCCCATTTTGCCAGATCATGAACCGTCGAAAGAAATGCTCCACTGGGTCGGAGAGCAAAATAGATATCGGCGTTTTGGTATTTACCTTTCGCCCATGCGTAACCGTTTGCCCGGTTTGGCACCAGATCGGTCATAGACGTGGTTCGCGTCGAGTTCATTCCGAGCGGTGCAAAAACGCGTTCGGTCAGAAAATCACCCCATGGCTTTCCACTGACTTTGTGAATGATCTCAGCCAACGAAAAGTAGCCTACATTGCAGTACTGCCACTTTTCACCCGTTTTGAACACCAGCGGCAAAGCGTAAGCCGTTTTGATCACGTCGGCATCGTTCTGTATCTTGAGCGGATCAAATCCGGGAGCCTCGCGAACTAACCCGGACGTGTGTGTCAGCAGATGTCTGATCGTAATATCTTTCCAAGTGTCAGGCGTGCCGTCAAGAAACTTACTGATCTTATCGTCGAGATTTAGTTTCCCATCCTGAACGAGAAGCATTATCCCGGTGGCTAGAAACTGCTTGCTAACAGATGCGATCTTAAAAACGGTGTCCGGAGTTGCTGCGACATTGAGCTCGACATTGGCCATCCCGTATCCCGCAGACTTTATCACCTTTCCGTCCCGAACGACGGCGATCGCAACCCCAGGCACATGCTGTTTCTGCATAGCCGCCCGGACAAAATCATCGACCTTATCAGCCCGCACCGCGACTGTCGCGGCAAACATTAATATCAAGACAAAGACGCTTCGGCGCCGTAAGTAATTCGTTTTCATAAATTATCCTGGGTTTCTCTATTCTATCCGCAGAATCTTACGGCAATCGCGGCAGACTAGTTCCGATTTTCTACACCTTCACGCACTCGCCGCGTTTGAGAAACTGCCCGTCGCCCTGCTTGCCCGTGTGTTCGCCGTTCTGAATGACGACGCGGCCGCGTGACAGGACGGTCTCGACCTTGCCTTTCACCTTCCATCCTTCGTAAGAACTGTAATCGACATTCATGTGCTCGGCGTCGACGCCGAAGGTGTGTTCGGTGTCAGGATTAAAAATGACGATGTCGGCGTCGGAGCCGACCGCAATCGTGCCTTTTTTCGGGAACAGGCCGAACATCTTAGCCGCAGCGGTCGAGGTCAATTCAACAAATCTATTCAAAGAGATCCGCTGCTCGACCACGCCGCCGTTGTAGATGAGGTTCATGCGGTTTTCGACGCCGGGCGCTCCGTTTGGAATTTTAGAGAAATCATCGACGCCGAGTTCCTTTTGCTCTTTCATGCAGAACGGACAATGGTCGGTTGAGATGACTTGGAGGTCGTCCATCTTGAGGCCTTTCCAAAGCTCTGCACAGTTGTGTTTCTCACGCAAAGGCGGCGTCATTACGTATTTCGCACCTTCCCAGCCGTCGCCGTAATCGTCGATCGAATGGAAAAGGTACTGAGGGCAAGTCTCCGCAAACGCCGCGATGCCGCGATCTCTCGCCTGGCGCACTTGATTCAAAGCATCCGTACACGAAAGGTGGACGATATAAACCGGCGACTCCGCCATCTCGGCGATCGCAATTGCCCGATGAACACCCTCGGCCTCGGCGATGGTCGGTCGTGTCAATGCGTGATACTTCGGAGCGGTGCGTCCGTCAGCGAGAAAGCGTTTGATGATCTCGTTAATCACGATCCCGTTCTCCGCGTGCATGCAGATCAGGCCGCCGCGTTTTCCGGCCGCCGACATCGCACGAAAGATCGTCGCGTCATCCGCCAAAAACACGCCCGGATACGCCATGAACAGCTTGAACGAAGTAATGCCCTCGTCCATCAACGAATACATCTCTTTCTCATTACCGTCCTCAAACTCGGTGGTAATCAGATGAAATCCGTAGTCGATGCACGTTTTGCCCTCGGCCTTTTTGTGCCAAGCGTCAACGCCCGAGGTCATCGATTCGCCCTTCGTCTGCACCGCAAAATCAATGATCGTCGTCGTCCCCCCAAACGCCGCCGCCCGCGTCCCGGTAAAAAAATCGTCGGACGCAAAAGTCCCGCCAAACGGCAGCTCCATGTGCGTATGCGGATCGATACCGCCGGGAATGACAAGCTTACCGGCCGCATCAATAACGACATCGACCTCCATATCGAGCGTCTTGCCGATCGTAGTCACCGTCTCGCCGTCGATAAATACGTCAGCGTGGTAATCATCAACCGCAGTAACAACTCGTCCGTTTTTGATCAGTGTTTTCATAAAATTATTTTAGCCACAGAGTTCACAGAGAACTCAGCGGAATTTGATCGTTCCCCTCGGTACTCTCTGTGGCCGATCTTTTTCTTAACCGATATTTATACCGCCAAATGAGAAATTCGGCAAACAGGATGTTTGGCACCCAGCCGAGCCAGGCGACCGCGCGGTAGACATCCATTGGCGGCAGGCCTTCGACCGAGTTGTTTATGCTCCATTTCCACGCTCTGAGCGTCAGGGCAGAGAGAGTGAGCGCGTAGCTGCGGATCATGAAATTACGATGGGCGGCAAAGTCACCCTGCCGAGCCGTTACAACTGCCATCGCCGTAAAATATAGCCACCCGATCGCGAGCAGTATGAAAGCCACCTTAGACGTCATACCGCCGTTGGCGTAAAAGGCCATGATCAGACTAGCGGGGCCTGTGATAAACAGAACATTTAGGGCGTACGAATAGCCGAGGCCGCGGTGAATTTTGGGATAATAATCCCTGATCTTTGCCGAAAACTGCGTAAAACCCGCGAGCAGCACCCAAGTGCTCATATAAACATGAACAAAAAAAGCGGTCCGCCAGACATCCAGATCGATGTAGTCCTGTTTTATCTGCAAAAAGCCGACGTCGGTGTTATACGGAATATATTCGACGGTGATCCGGGCCATCAGCACGGTGAAGAAACCGAGGGCGGCAAGCAGGATCACGTTCAACGTTAATTCACTATTGATAAATCCTTTGGACTTAGGTGATAATTGGTGACTAACCATATGAAAAAACTTCTATTCGCTATCGTCGCCGCTTCGTTCTTTGCCGGTTGTAATGTCGTTAAATCCGATAGTACAACCGCAAAGGTTAATAATACCACCGCCGCCGACCCAGTGGCTGCTGAGACTCCATCACCGGATGCACCGTCTTACCAAGGCGTCGCCGCTGCTGACGCTGAGGCACAAAAGATCCTCGGCTCTTACGTTGGCGCCTTTGGCGACAACAAGATCACCCTTATGATCACAAAAGCCGCCGGTGGATCGATCACTGGACGCAGCATCGTTGGCGGCAACGATCGCCCGTTTGACGGAACATATAAGATCGAAAATGGCGTCGCGACGATCGATGCCAAAGAGCCGGGCGACCATAAGGATGATGGTGTTTTCAAATTTAATGTCGCAACCAGCGATGCGAAACAAGTCAAAGGCACCTGGAAAGCCAACGACACAAAACGTCCCGAGAAATCCTACACGCTCGACCGCCGCAAATTTGAATACAAAGCCAATGTAGGCGGCTGGCCCGAGGCTTCGACCCGTCTGCTAACAACCAAAGACGTCGAGAACCTAAGCAAAGGCGAACTGCAGCTGATGCGGCAAGAGATCTTTGCCCGTCACGGATACTGCTTTAGCAAGAAAGAGTTTCGCCAGAGGTTTGAAAACGAAGATTGGTACGTGCCGGACACCGTCGATATCCGCGGCCGTCTGACCGACATCGAGAAAAAGAATATCGCCCTGATCAAGCGTTACGAAAAATACGCCGAAGTGTATGGCGATGAATTTGGCCGATAAATTCGGCTACCTACTGAGAACATCGAGAGCACTGAGTCTATTTCTCAGTGCTCTTTTTTTGTAATTTTTAACAAGTGCTGGGCCCGAATTGGGTTTCCGTGATCAGTCAGGTTTCCTGTGCATCGTCGTCACACTTTGATAATTCGAAATGACGGAGCTTGCATCGTCGACTCCGTCAGTTCGCCCGCGATCTTGAGTCCGTTCCTGCCCAATTCTCTATTCAAAAATCCACGGGTTTGAAAGATCTCTTTACCAGCCCAAATACCGCCGGACAATTGCTTTCCCGTCAGGCTGTGCCATATGCTTGCGAGCAAACAGATGACCGGATAGGCGAGTTGCTTGACCTGCAGGGCCTTTAACCGTTTAGCAGCCATCGCAAAATAGAAAGGAGGGGCGTGCGTCACTAAAAAGAGAGAGGCTCCGGGAGTCATGACGCGGGCAACCTCGGCGATCGTTTTGCGGTTGTGCATATACGGCAAAGCCACGCGGCACAAGACAATGTCAAAACTCTGATCCACGAACGGCAACGCCTCACCGCCCCCTCGGACAAAATAGGCTCTGTCACCAAACCCTCTTTTACTAAAATACGGGACAGCAATTTTGCCAAGCTCTTCGCCAACATCGACCCCTACACACACTGAATCGCTTTGCTCAAGAAACGGCAACAGGTCCTGGCCGGGCCCGCAACCGAGATCGAGCACGCGCCGGATCGGGATATCCTTAAAAGTGTCGAACACCAGATTCCGCTCGCTCGCCTCGCGCTTTTCGTAATTCGCTAGCACCGCACTGGCGTAATCTCTATAGGTGCCGTCAGTCATTTAACTAGCATAGAGCCAAGCCCGCATCCAGTGCCTCGACCATCCGATCGACGGAATCGGTGGTCGTATTTAGCATAAGGCCGGTGCGGACCACATTGCCATAAAGGCCGCCTTTGCCGATCAAGACGCCTCGGCGTTTGGTTTCTTCGAACACTTTGAGGACGGCTTCCGGATTTGGTTCTTTGGTTTTGCGGTCTTTGACGAGTTCAAAGCCGAGCATCAAACCCATGCCGCGGACATCGCCGATAACGGCATGTTTTTCCTGCAGCTCGTGCATTCGCTTTAGCAAATAGTCGCCGACAACGCGGGCGTTTGTCCGCAGATCGTCCTCTTCGATAACGTTAATAACGGCAAGGCCAACAGCCGACGAGACCGGATTGCCGCCAAAAGTCGAAAAAGTAAGCCCCGGGAACGCATCGGCGACCTCAGGCGTTGCGATCGTCCAGCCGATCGGCACACCGTTGCCCATGCCCTTGGCAGACGTCATTATATCCGGCTCGACGCCCCAATGCTCGATGCCAAACCATTTGTCGCCCGTGCGGCCCCACGCGGCCTGAACTTCGTCGGAGATAAAGAGCCCGCCGTGGCGGCGAACGATCTCGGCGACTCGCGGAAAATATTCTTTTGGCGGAATAATAAACCCGCCGACACCGAGT
>JBEBGA010000194.1:0-6068 GCA_040081695.1 Pyrinomonadaceae bacterium | reverse complement strand
CTCGACGGATTTAAGATAATTCAGCTTTCCGACATTCACCACAGCCCATTTACGGGGCTTGAATACATAGAACGCGTCGTAAAGGTCGCCAATCGACTTAAGCCCGATATGTTTGTTCTGACGGGCGATTACGTGTCTCACGAACGTGAATATATCGCTCCAGTCGCCGCTACGCTCGGCAAACTTAAGGCGAAATATGGTGTTCACGCGTGTCTCGGCAATCACGATCATTGGACCGATGCCGATCTGGTCACGCACCTGTTTCGCGGCGAGGGCATTAATATGCTGGTCAACGAAGGGTTTCGTTTGGAAACCAGACGCGGTTCATTCTGGCTCGCGGGTGTCGATGATTATATGGTTGGCAAGACGGACGTCACGGCATCTTTGAGAGGTTCATTTCCCGACGAGATGAAGTTGTTACTCGCACACAATCCGATCATCTTTCGTGAGGCAGCACGAATCGGCGTCGATCTTACATTGAGCGGCCACACGCACGGCGGGCAGATCAAGATGCGTAAGGACGAGAATCGCATCCTGCCGAAACGCAAACTCAAGGCAGGCCTGCACGCTCGTCGCAAGGCTCAGATCTACATCACCCGCGGTATCGGCACGGTCGTCGTTCCGATGCGTTATCATTGCCCACCGGAGATATCGCTGCTCGAACTGAAATCTGTTGATTAGTTCGGGTCTATCGCGGCTAGGCCGCTCTATTTGCGGAAAAGCTTTGCTTTTCCGTCGCGATTCTTTAATTCTTTGCGGCTGTGCCGCCGCCTAACCTCGACAAATCGGCGGCATAGCCGCAAAATCATAGTTCGGCTGGCCAGCCGGAGAAGCAAGCTTCTCCGCAAATAGACGGGCAAGCCCGAAAGAACCCGATGTCAGACGGCGTATCAACCAAGATAATCACCATCCCCAATTTGCTGACCTTCATGCGAATGGGACTGATACCGCTGTTCGCTATATTGTTGGTGTACCACCAGTCGGGATGGGCGTTGCTCGTGTTTACGATAGCAGGCGTTTCGGATGGCGTTGACGGATTTATCGCCCGGCGGTTTAAACAGGAGAGTGAACTCGGAACCTTTCTCGATCCCATAGCCGACAAACTGCTGATGACAACGGCGTTCGTCATGCTCACCATCCCGAGCGTCATGGGAACTGGACGTTTTCTGCCGGTTCCTTTTTGGGTGACGGCCACAGTGATCGGGAGAGATGTAATGATATTGGTCGTCGCCGGATCGATCACTTTGCTGACCGGCTTTCGCGGCTTCAAACCGTCATGGCTGGGTAAAGCGAGCACATTTGTCCAGGTTGTCGCCGTGATAATGATCCTTGTCGCGGCCGCTTATCCGGAGCTACGCGGTTTTTACCTACCTACCGTTTACACGACTACGGCCGCATTCGCGGTCTTTTCCGGTATCCATTACATCTATTTCGTCGCAAAGCTAATGCGTGAGGCGGATGTCAAAGAATAGAACTTTCCTAATGTACGCAATACCTGATCCGAATGGCTAATCTGCTAAAAGGCAGGTGCTCGTGGCACTGCGGTTGTCAACGCCAATAGAAAAACAGGTACGACGACCAGAGCATTGACCATGCAACTACGGTTACCCAGACCGGAACCAGCTTGGCCGCCTTTTTTACCAAAATAAGACTTTCATTGAGATCTTGCGTCGAAATGCTCCTGTGCAGCCGCCAGATACCGACGTTGACAAAAACACATGCGGCGAAAGCTGGAAACAACCCGACGATCCAGACCGGTAGCGAAACTTTTCCTGTGTAAAACCAGGCGAGTGCTGCCAGCGATCCAATTGAACCAACTGCGGCCGAATAGAATGCCAGCATGATACCTCGGTGTAGTCCGAGAGTGACTATTGTTGTCCGAATGCCGGAGGCCAGATCTTCCGAGTAATCTTCGGCCGTATTGATCAGAATTATTCCCATTTGGAGCATCCCGTAAAACGCCGTGAATACCAGGACCGGTATTGACATCTCTGCCGATATTAATTGAGAAACAAACATTACGGGCCCGACAAAGATAATTACCCACAGGCATAGAAGCTGTAGCAAACCCCGTCCTTTCAATTGGACAGGTTTTACCGAATACGCCGCGCCGAGCAGTACTCCGATAACGGTCATCGCCGCAATGGGCCAGCGATTGAGAGTTACCGATAGATGAATGGAGAGCACGACGGCCAAAAGTGCGGATGCGATGACCTGAAATGTAACGAAACCAACCCCCAACCCATATACGCTTTCCGAAAGATGCGGCTTGTAAACGGCGTCGAGATCGCGGTCAGCAAGACAGTTGATCATGTCACCGAACGCAAATAGCAGAAAGAAGATGAACACGCCCTCCCAAAAAGGAAATGTGTAAAGAATTGAGGTATCGCGGATCATCAGGAGTATCGGTATCGCAAGTATCGGGATCTCGGCAATGCGAAACTCGATGCGTCGTATGCGAAGCATGAACACGAGATACTTGAACAGCCTTTCCGCCATATTCGATCTCTTGACCTACAGAATATTGACTCTCCTGATCAGCCGCCGCGTGTCGGCGTTGAAGGCACGACGTCCGTGAAGCAGTGTGTGATTGTCCGCGATCACGAGATCGCCGTCCTGCCATTGGTGAACGTAGCAGACTGCCTTATCGTTGAGTCGCGTATGCATATCCTGAAGAAATGGCGCGTACTCGGAGGCGTCGATACCGTCGATCTGGAGACCAACCGGATTGAGGTCGGCCACGGGTTCGGCGTATCGGATGACTTCACATTCGGAAGCATCGCGACCGATCAACGGCGATGTAAACGTGCCGCCATAGTGTACGATCTTTTCGGTGGTGTAGGTGATAGTAATGGCGCGCCATCGTTCCCGCATTTCTGAAGGCGCACACCCAAGCATCAGAGTCGTGTCCGAAAAAAGCGTTTCCCCGCCCGAGGCGGGATCCGGAGCAGCGTCGCAATGAAAGATTATGAAGCTCGGGATTTGACCGACAAAAGCTCCGTCCCAATGAAAAGGAACTTCACGATTGGTGTACAAATAGTTCTTCGCGTCAGGAGAACATCGCAGTGTATTAATCACGCCAAAGTCCCATTCCTGAGCTTCGCCAAAACCCTGACAGAACTCCGGAAATGCCTCACCATCCAGCAAGGCAAAGCCGCGAAAAACGACCAGCCGGTATTTCGAGATCAGGTCGAGGATTGCATCCACGGCGCCGTCTATACTCTCGCCTCTGTCCGGAGGCCGGACAATAGCTCCAAACGGATCGAGTGGCGCAATTATCCAGTTTTTCACAAACGATCTTCTCCTTCTTTTTCAGCTCCTGTGCCGATACCGCCCGGTGCAATGTTCAGCGACCTTCTCAGATCAATCATATTCATTTCAAGCAGCGTTTCATAGGGGATCGGCGATGCGTAAAGGGTGCTCGTTCCTTTGGTAGCCCGCCATGCTTTAATAATTCTCTTCGGCGAGAGAAAACAGCCGATAGCGATCGAACCGAGGCATAAGAAGAGTATCAGGATTGTCGGGCACCCGCCGCGCAATTCGTAAATACTCTCCTCGGCTTCACCGATCAGACCCGTGCCGTAACCTGAAACGACATGATGCAGATCGTGATACGGCAATCGGCCTGGATTTGGAAAATTCAGAACCAGCGGACCGACAGAAACGCGGAACCGATGGTCCGCGTAGCCGTCTGAGCTGTATCCGCTTTCCAATAGATACTGCCGGACATACGCTCCAACCTTTTCGTCAGTTGTACTAAAGCTCATAATAACCGGAGTCCTTCAGGACCTTTGCCCCCGCGGCTTCCGCATCGTGGCGTTTCATCAATTTGAATGTCCCGTTTTCTTTTACAGCTACCGCGTGCCAGGGAGTCAACCAAATATCATCGGAGCTACCAAGTAGGATGCCGATCTTATCCGAATGCGGACTTTGCGGATGAATGGAAAGCCTCAGAGCCATCGGGAAACAATCCGACAAAAGCCTTCCCCATCCGTCGCTTCGCTGCACCACCTTGTAAGCAAGGTCACGACACTCGTTTCTGATCTGGGTTCGGCTGCGATCCGGGCAAAGCGAAACGTTGTCTTCAAACAAGAAACGGTGAATACCGTTTATGAGTGTTCCGGTCTGCGGAACCGTCGCTGCTCGCTGGCGAATGGCTTCAAGCGGTTGTTCGTAATGAATACTTAAATGGTCCCGCATTGCGGAGTAATCGACATTTTCGTACAAGTCGCGAAGGGAAAACGTATCGATCATATCGCTCAGGCCGAGTCGTTCGATCATTCCCGACAAAGCCTCACCATAAGCAGTCACTTCTTCGTCGGAAACACCGACTAGATTGCCAAACACATGTCCGTCTGAACATATCGTCAGTCGTACGCCTGGCGGGTAGATGGCTTTGACCTCCGAGCAGATATTCGCAAGGTAAAGCAGTGCCTGCTCCTCCGCCATGTCCGGTAAGGCTCGGAGCGTCTTGCGGCGATTAGGTGATTTTGCCGGAAAGGAGGGTAGGAGAAGATGTATCGGACGCTCGCCCGCAACGAAATAGGCGGTTTTGGGGATATGAAACGCCAAACACCGATCACACGGAGACAATATGCAGGCTCCCCCGTCCGGGAGCAGCCGGCGGTGCCTGAAGACAACTGTTAATATCTGAGCGGCTTTTGCGGTCGCAGCCTGATCCGGGCTGAACAAAAACGAACGTTGTGCGGCCGCAAAGATCTTTAATGGGAGCCGAAGCTGCGGGCTCGATAGATACGGAGTCGAAAACGACATCGCCTTGGAGGCAGTATTACATAGTATTTCCGAGGTTTTCTTCGATCTCGGAGTGTTCTTAAACCAAAGCCACATCAGGGCAAGATATACAGAATATAAATTTTGAGAGAGGAGATCGGTCGACGAACCATCATAATCTGAGGCTCCGGCGACCGTCTCGGCCAGAGTACTCTGAACGCGAACCCTGATTGCTTCGGTCTCCGGGCTAAGCACGCCAAGCTTTCCTTTGCTATCGAAGAGTGAACCGGCAAGACTCGTCAAAGCCATTCGGTAGGGTTCCATTATCTCGAACTTTGTAGCTATTAACGCACGAAACCGTTCGCCTACGGTTCCATCCGGCAGTTCGCTCAAACGCGATTCCAGATCACCGGCAAACCTTGCATAAAGGGCCATGACAACGTCATCGCTGCTTTGGAAATAGACTCGCACACGGGCGGGAGCATAACCCGTATCGTTAATCATTTGTGAGAGCAGCGTTTCGTCGTATTTTGATTGACTGAGCCTGATCACCGCCGCCTCGACAAGGCGCTGCCTGATTCGATGTTCTTCGCCTCCGGATGTCGGGCCCAAGACAGTCATAAGTATCAAATACGCTCAGCCGAGACTTAATTCTACTATCCTATTGATCGCGCAAAAATCAAAATTTCCGACGAATTGCGTATCAGATTCTGGCGGCGTATCCGCGTTTCTAGATCCCTCATCACTTGGAAAAGCATAGTCTTTCGCTCGGAAAGATGCGAAGCCGCAATCCGCCCTCGACCTTCCCGAATCTCTTACCTTGCTCCGCGGGTTACGATGGTTGTGTTTACGAGGTCGAGGCGCATCATGCGGGTTTCGTCGATCGTTATGCCGTGGAATAGAAGTGTGCCTTTGTAAAAGATGCGGTGATGGTGGCAGAAGGCGGCGGCTGACAGTCGATGATAGCCGCCTTTTGTGTGCGGCACGATCTTAAACGCGTGCGGTGCCATCGGAGCGATGGGCCGAAGGCCGATGCGCCGTTTGCCCGTATCGAAAAGCAATTCGACGGCCGCCGGACTGCCAAGCTCGGCAAAGGCTGTTGCGTTCAGGTAAAAAGTGCCAAAACTGCCCAGCGTCACTCTGGCCTCCTTCTTTGTCGTACGTCCATATTGCTTACCGGTAAAAACATGCCATTGGTTGATATCTGGTCGCTCTTGAATTCATAAAATAAGTGCAACTTTTGAGAAGTGCAGAAAAGGGTAAGTTGAAGTAGATTTGATGCGACTCTTAACTGCAATCAAAAGGAGCATCAGATGAGCTATCGACAACTTACCCAG
>JBEBGA010000557.1:0-1490 GCA_040081695.1 Pyrinomonadaceae bacterium | reverse complement strand
GCTAAAGAAATTTTAGATCGATTGCAGTTGTCCCTCAACCAGTTTTACGCTCCGCTCGATCTCGTCAAACGACGCGACACGCCGTTTTAATATCTCAACGTTAGTCTGCTGGATACGCTTGGTCTTTTCGTCCGTTGCCGATTCCATCGCACGAAAAGCCTGTGAGAGTTGATTGTGAACTGCTTGGCGATTGATCGATTTGAGATGCTGCTTGCGGCGGCGATAGGTGTCGAGCAGATCGACGAAATCTTCCCAGCGCTGGTCTAGTGCTTGCAGATTGCTCGGCAATTGGCCGGCACCGGTGAACTTGTGGTAGTTATCCTGGATCTTGTTTTTGAGCCATCGAAGATACTCGACAGCCTCACGTTCGCGGGGCGTGAAAGATTTGATCAGTGCCTCGCGTCCGGCGGTGTGTGCTTTGAGCAGACGTGCCTTTTCGCGGGCGTTAACGAGTCGGCGATATGCGGGCAATATTGGCACGGTGACAACGTAAATGGCTTCGCAAATGAGAGCAATGAGCAATGGGATGACGCTTCCGGTATAAGCGGCGGCAACCGCAAAACCGGCAAGGCCCCAGAAATTGACCGGCTCTTTTAGAGCCGCTTTGGCATAGCTCGAATTAAATTTTTCGACGTCCTGCCTGTATTTCGCTATATCAGCCATATCAAACTAACTAGATGCAATCGGCATCGCCTACGTTTGTTGTTACTCCTAGTTCGAATGGCTTGTTTCGTTTGCAACGTCGAGAACCTCGGGCTCTTTGGCGTCGCTGCCGGACGAGATCTGCTTGCTGTCAGGCGTTCCCGCACCGAGCATACCCATCGATTGTTTATATTCAAGCAGTTTGTCCTGCAACTGGATGTCCATCGCTTCGCGTTCAATGTCCTGCATCTGGGCGTCAACAGTGGATGACCCAAGCTGCAATTTCGCTTCGGCAGCTGCGACACGGCGATCGATCTTTTCACGCATCTCGTTGAATGTCGATGCATCGTCGCCGATCTGGAAAGTATCCATCGTCTGAGCAAGCTGCTCTTGCAGTTTTGCCTGCTTGGCTGCTGAAATAAGCTGCATCGCCTCGGCGGTGCGCTTTTTCATGTTGAGGACGTAATTATCACGTGCCTTTAGGGCCTGTTTTGAGGCAAGTTCAGCGTGCTCACGCTGTGCTTGAGTGCGTTGCAGATCAAGCTGTGCCTGTTGGAGCTGGCCGATGTAAGCGGTCGCGATGTCGTCGCGGCCCATTTTTACGGACGCTTTGATCTTGGAATCGAGATCGACAACCTGGTTTTCCAGGTTTTCGTGGTTTTTTATCAAAAGCCGCTCGGTCGCCATCACTTGCGCGACAGAATTGTTCAATTCCGGCACGCGGTCACGCATATCGCGAATCGTCTGCTGAAGCACGAGTTCGGGGTTTTCGATCCTGTCCAACGCGGCTCCCGTTCCCGCTCTGAAAACTCTCGTTATTCTCTGCCAAAGTCCCATTTTGCCTATCT
>JBEBGA010000556.1:0-1491 GCA_040081695.1 Pyrinomonadaceae bacterium | reverse complement strand
TCTATCGACCGCGTAACATTTACGGGCGTCGGAAATACCTTTGCATCCGGTGCCGATCTGCGAGAGATCGCGGCGGTTACGGCTGAGAATGCGGCAGATTTTGCACGACGCGGACAGCGTTTGATGGCGTTGGTGGCGAAATTTCCTGTCGAGACGTTTGCGGCGATCAACGGATATTGCTTTGGCGGCGCCCTGGATCTTGCTCTCGCCTGCAACAGGCGAATCGCATCGCCTGATGCGAAATTCGCACATCCCGGGGCCGGACTCGGCATCATTACAGGTTGGGGCGGCACTCAGCGTTTGCCGCGTCTGGTCGGCGAGGCGGCGGCGCTCGAATTGTTTCTAACCGCGACGCCGATCGATGCGGATAAAGCACTCGCGATCGGCCTTGTCGACGAAATTTCTGACAACCCGCTTCGATCTGCGATAGAATCGCATTTGAGCTGATATGAGATTGCGTCACGCGATAATGATATTTCTCGCTCTGCTGCTCGTCGGGCAGGCGGCGTACTATTATCCGATACTTCCCGCGACGATGGCGTCGCACTTTGACGGCAGCGGCAATCCCGACGGATGGATGGCGAAGAGCAGCTTCTTCGCGTTCGAACTGGTGATATTTGGCGTCATGATGGTTGAGTTCCTCGGCCTGCCGTGGCTCGTGGAGCGAATGCCCGATTCATGGATCAACCTGCCGAACAAAAGCTATTGGCTCACTCCGGAACGTCGCTCTCGCGCATTTGAAATATTTCGGATCTATTTCCAATGGTTCAGCATCGCACTCCTTTTAGTGCTTGTCTTCGTAAACCAGCTCGTCTATCGTGCAAATCTGACGCGAACGGCATTTGATTCGTCGATCTGGCTGATACTGGCGGCGTTCTTCGTTTTTGTTATTATTTGGCTTGTAAAGTTTATCTTGGTGTTCCGAAAACCGTCGTAAATATGTCATTTCAGATGTCGAGACATTTTATGAAAAATCTCGTACTACCGATAGCCGTCCTAGCCGCGTTGTCTTTTTCGGCGTATCACAGCGATCCGGTTTCGTCGCAGCGTACGAAAGCGGTCGCGACGCCGACGCCGACTTCCGACGCGATCGATAGAAACACGAGCACGCCGTACGACGGCGACCTGTCTATTTTCGAAGACGCAAATCGCGACAAGAATCTCCAGATCGACCGCGTGATGGATATTTTGAAGATCAGCGGCGACAGGACAGTCGCCGACGTTGGTGCGGGATCGGGCTGGTTTACCGTTCGTGCGGCACGGCGCACGACCGGCAAGGTTTTCGCCGTTGAGATCAATCAGGAATACATCAACCACATCAAGAAACGTGCGACGACCGAAAAGCTCGCTAATATTACGACCGTGCTCGGCAAATTCGACGATCCCGTTTTGCCCAAAGATTCCGTCGACGCCGTCCTGATCCTTAAGACATATCACGAGATCGAAAAGCCGATCACGTTCATGAAGAATCTGCGGTCGGCACTAAAGATA
>JBEBGA010000555.1:0-1494 GCA_040081695.1 Pyrinomonadaceae bacterium | reverse complement strand
ATGGTTCCCTGCCATCGCCGATGGTGCCGCCGACCACATCGGATCATGCGGCTTTGGTAAATCCAAAGCAAGCCTCATGGTCGGAACGTCCGCAGCCATGCGGGTCGCATATCGCGGCGAACCGCCGGCTAAGATACCCGACGGACTGTGGTGCTACCGCGTTGATCGCCAAAGCGTGATACTTGGCGGTGCGTTGTCAGACGGCGGCAATCTTTATTCGCTTATCAAGCAAAGATTTCACCTGCCTTCGAACGTAGACAAACTACTACTATCCCGAGAGGCTCCCGACGATCTCGTCGTCATCCCATTCTTTTTTGGCGAACGCAGCACCGGTTACGATGAAAATGCCCGCGGAGCGATTATCGGGCTCACCGCCGCGCACGACGGTATCGATGTTTTGCTGGCCGCGATGGAGGGCGTCGCGTTTCGGCTGGACGATATTTATCGCCGTCTCAAAAAAGTCGCAAAGATCACTGACATCGTCGCCTCGGGCGGTGCTTTGCGTGATTCACCCGTCTGGACTGACATCATTGCGAGCGTGCTCGGTGAAAAATTGCTCGTAAATGACACACCGGAGGCATCTTCGCGCGGTGCGGTTTTGCTTGCACTCGAAACTACTGGCAAAATGTAATTTACCGACCCAAAATTTACGCGCTTCGTAGACAAACAAAATGACGATTTCAAGATCAGAACTCGACCAACTCTGTATCAACACCATCCGCACGCTCTCGCTTGATGCGATCCAAAAGGCAAATTCCGGCCACCCCGGCTTGCCGTTGGGCATGGCTTCGGCGGCTTATGTGCTGTGGACCAAGTTCCTCCGACACAACCCGAAAAATCCAAAATGGTTCGGCCGCGACCGGTTTTTGTTGAGCGGCGGACACGGGTCGATGCTGATCTACAGCTTATTGCACCTCACGGGCTACGACCTGTCGATGGACGAGATCAAGCGGTTCCGCCAACTGCATTCCAAGACTCCCGGACACCCGGAAAATATCATGACAGCCGGTGTCGAGGTCACGACCGGACCGCTCGGACAGGGTTTTGCCAACGGCGTAGGTATGGGCATCGCTCAGGCTCATCTTGCCGCGAGATTTAACAAACGCGGCTTTCCCGTTGCCGATGGCCACGTATATTGCATTTGCTCGGACGGCGATCTGATGGAAGGCGTTTCGTACGAAGCCGCATCCCTCGCTGGCCATCTCAAGCTCGGCAATCTCATTTACCTATACGATGACAATCAGATCACGATCGACGGCTCGACCGATCTGGCGTTTACTGAGGACCGCACCAAAAGATTTGTCGCCGCCGGCTGGCACGTCTCTGATGTTAAGGACGGCAACGATCTAAAAGCCCTCGAGGCGGCGATCAAAGACGCTCAAAAGGTTAAGGACAAGCCTTCGCTGATCCGTGTCCACACGATCATCGGCTTTGGGATGCCAAGACAGGGGACAAGCAAAGCCCACTCAGACGCCCCCGGCGAAGAGGCCGTCA
>JBEBGA010000554.1:0-1495 GCA_040081695.1 Pyrinomonadaceae bacterium | reverse complement strand
GGCTGCAATACGGCCAAGCTCGTCGCGGATGCTGGTCTTGGATGACGGGCGCTGGCCGTCAATCAACACGTTGCCGGCGGTTGCGCCAAAACCGCGAACCGCGTCGATCTTCACCTGAGCAGAAGTCACGGGCATGATGACGGTGCACTTCTTATCGAGCAGTTTACACGCGTACGCCAAAGCCTGACCGAAGTTTCCCGAAGAGGCGGTCAATATTTCGTCGTTGTCGACATTCAGAGCCAAATTGTACGCTGCCCGAAATTTGAAGCTGCCGGTATGCTGAAAGGTCTCGGTGGCGATGGTGATATCGAGCCCGAGATGGTCGCGGAGCTTCGCAGATTCGATAAAGGTCGTCGGGCGAATGGCGTCGTGCAGTGATAACATATTTAATAAACGAGAGTGTATAATCACTGAACAAACAGGGCAAGTTCATTCACATTTTGAGGTGTACGTCAGTATGTCTAATCCACACAAAGAGATAATGGAAACGCTGGAGCTGCTGTTCGCGCAGGCTCAAATGCGGTTTGGGAGCGGGGTGAAGGGCCGTTGGTTTCACGACGGCGAAGGCTGTCCGGGCTGCGGCAAGGAAATAAAGGGCATGAAATACAAAGGCCAGGACACGCTGTCGCTAAATGCCTTTATCTATCGCGAACACGGTGTGCTGATCGGCTATCTGCTATGCGGCAAATGCGCCAAAACGGTGATCAAGGCCACGAGCCAGACGCCGCTGCACGACGAGATCGAAAAGAACCTGAAAAAAGCGTTCGTAAAACATTTGGGGCATTGAAGAATTAGCCGCGGAGGACAAAGAGTGCACGGAAATAAAACCTTTTGCTTTCTTTCCTCAGTGTCCTCTGTGTTCTCTGTGGCGAAAACTATATGAAAGCACACTTTGGAATGATCGGCCTCGGTACGATGGGGCGCAATTTTCTACTAAACGTCGCCGAGCACGGCATCAGCGGCGTTGGCTACGACCTAGATCCTGAGAAACGCGCGCTGCTATTGCAAGATGGTGCCGGAATGCCGCTCGATGTCGGAAGCGATCTCCCCGATTTTCTCGCCAAGCTCGAATCTCCGCGCAACATCATGCTCCTCGTCCCCGCCGGCCCAATCGTGGACAAGGTGATCGCTGAGCTAATTCCGCTTCTCGACGCCGACGATCTGATCATCGATGCCGGTAACTCGCATTTTACCGATACCGACCGACGGATGGCGGAGCTTGAGGCCCAGAGTATTGGGTATCTCGGCGTCGGCGTGAGCGGCGGCGAATCGGGAGCGAGACACGGTGCGAGTATTATGGTCGGCGGGCGTCGGGAATACTACGACCGCATCGAACCGACGTTCAAAGTTGCTGCGGTTGAGTTCAACGGCCCGTGTGTCGGCTATATGGGTACCGGATCGGCGGGCCATTTTGTAAAGATGGTGCATAACGGCATCGAGTACGCGTTGATGCAGATGATCGCGGAGACGTACGACTATATGCGCCGTGTGTTGC
>JBEBGA010000553.1:0-1496 GCA_040081695.1 Pyrinomonadaceae bacterium | reverse complement strand
AATCTGTCAAATCGCTCGGCAAACGCAAGTAGTTTAATACCAATCAAATCAAAAAAAGGGCGGCTATAATAGTCCGCCCTTTTTTCCTTTTGGTTTGGATCCTAGACAGCCTCGGATTGCGAGGTAAAATTAAACTCCTTTACCTTTAACGCCGGCAGCAGGGAACCGCCGCCGCCCTCTGACCCGCCGACACGTTCGGGCTTGCTCATTGCCAGCACATTGCCGGGGCCAAGCAATTTTGTCATTGACTGGTTAAAGCGAAAATTACGGATCGGATACGCGATCTTTCCGTTCTCGATCATCCAGATACCGTCACGCGTCAATCCGGTCGAACTGGCCGTGCGGGCGTCCGTGCCGCGAATATACCAAAACCGGCTGACTAGTATGCCGCGATTCGTCGCTTTGATCATTTCTTCGATGCTCTGAGTAGGCCCGGTCGATTCGATTATCGTGTTAACGGGGCCGGGCGTCGGTTCTTTGCCTTTTTGCTTTGCCCAATACCGGTTGTAAGTAAGCATTTCGATCACGCCATTATTAACGAGTGTCACACGCTGGGCCGGAATACCGCCTTGTGCCGACTGTGATCCCGGCAGGTCCGGATGCCATGGATCGCTGTATAGCCGTACCTTTTCGTCAAATATTTTCTCTCCCAGCCGCGTCTTGCCGCCCGGTAAAGAAAAGACACCGCGGCCCTCTTCAGAATTGCGGGCATTGAAAGACTGTACAAATCCGCCTAGCAAGTCAGCCACGCTCTGCGGTTCGAGGATGACAGTGTAAACGCCCGGATCTATCGTACGTGCTCCACGGCCCTCGAGACATTTGCGGATCGATTCGCGGGCGATGCGTTTTGTGTCGAGCTTGGTGATGTCGTTGTGGCTGCGAAGAAAGTAGCCCGAGCTTTGGCCGTCCTGCGTTCGTGCCGTTACCGAAAGGCCAACGCCTGTCGAGGATTCGTATTCAAAGTTTCCGTTCTTTGTCGCACTGCCGCCGGCCTGAGCACCTGCCGAGTGAAAACCGGCACCGATCACTTTGTTTTTTTCGCACTCAGTGATCACGTCGCCTATCTGTTTCGCCCGGTCGGTTAGCGATAGATTCTCGGTCGCCTTGAAATATCCGTTAACGGGTTTATATTTCTGTTTACCCAGCGTTGGCATATATTCGCGATCGACTGGAGCCGTGCGGGCGATCGTCTCGGCCCTCTCGACCATCGTTTTGAGGCTTGCATCGTCGAGATCATTCGTCGATGCCGACCCGCGTTTTCCAGCGATCCAGACCGTCACATTGGCATTTCGTCCCTCGGTCGTCCCGCTCGTCAATACGTTGTTTCCGGCAAAGCGTAGATGCGATTGCTTGCTGCTATTAACGCTTGCGGTCGCGTCATCAGATTTGACCATCGAGATGATCTTTTCGGTCAGCGTTTTTACTTCTTGTTCGTTGAGCGGCATTATTCGTGGTCCTCCATCGCTCCTGAGCTAGTACCGGCAGCGGTGTTTAAT
>JBEBGA010000552.1:0-1497 GCA_040081695.1 Pyrinomonadaceae bacterium | reverse complement strand
GATGGAGTTGTACGCGACGCCGCTCGCTCCTTTGTCCTACATGTAGGCTTCCATGAAAGACTCGACCTGACCTTCGTTCATGCCGGGTTTTACCTTTTTCATGGCGAGAATGTGAGCCTCAGCGGCGATGTCGGCGGCTCGCTGCATGTGGACGACCTCTTTCTCAGTTTTGTGCAAACGCATGTGCCCGAGTATCGGTGTCGGGTCGATGATAGTGTGCGGCGGATACGCGGTCTTTATGCGGCGGACCCGCTGCTCGGTAAAATAGCCGAGTATCTGCTGATCTAGAGCCTTATCGACGGCGAAACGGTAATACAGCTTGTCGTGTCCGTCGAGCAGCTTTCCAAGATCGGCCGGAAACTTCTCGATCGAAACGGCACGGTCAGCCTTGTAGTTCTTGACCGCACCATCGACGCCCTGACGACGCCCAAACCACGTCTCCATCAGCGGATCGCGCGGCCGCACATACAGCGTAAAAGGCTTTTTCGCCGACGGATCGATCACCGCGATCGCGTCCGGTTCGGGAAAACCCGTCAGATACCAAAAGTCGCTGTCTTGTCGAAACTTGAACTCGGTGTCATAGCTCCGCTGCTTTTCGTGTGCCGCCGGAATGATCGCGACCGAATTCTCATCCATCTGCTCTATAAATCTTTTTAGTTGTGAACGCATAATGCCAAAAGTTTAGCTTAAAAAGCCCCGAAACGCCTACGGCAGCGGGCAATAGTCGCAAATGAATGCCGTTCAGACGACAAAATTTAAGGGTCAAGACTAGTTAAACATCGTTAGATGTAAGATAAAACTAGTAATGACAGCAAGTTACAACATATATGAGCGTGCCCGAATTTCTCGTAAGAAAATTCGTCAAGTTTTGCGGTTGTTCGCACTTGATTTGACGGCATCTCAGATCACCGTTTTGACCGGTTTGAATCGAAACACGGTCAACCGATATTTGACATTGATCCGCCGCTCGATAGCACTTCATTGCGACAGCAAATCTCCGTTTGCCGGAGAGATCGAGATGGACGAATCATATTTTGGTGCAAAGAGAGTCCGTGGCAAACGTGGCCGCGGAGCTTACGGTAAAACGATCGTCTTTGGCATCTATAAACGCAACGGCTGCGTCTATACCGAGATCGTGCCTAACTGCTCCAGACAGACGCTTTATGCGATTATCAAAGGCAAGGTATTGCCCGCCTCGACCATCCATACAGACAGGTTTCGCACCTACGACGGCATCGTCGATCTGGGCTACCAAAAGCACTATCGCGTCAACCATTCGGCTGATGAGTTCGCCATCGGAACTAACCATATTAACGGCATCGAAGGCTTTTGGGCCTTTGCCAAAGTCCGGCTCGTCAAGTTCCGTGGTATGCGAAAATCTACCTTCTATTTGCACCTTAAAGAATGTGAGTTTAGATTCAATTATAGAAACGAAAATCTTTACTCAATCCTTTTGAAAATTATCAAATAACTATGGCTTAACTAGTCATGACCCTT
>JBEBGA010000551.1:0-1498 GCA_040081695.1 Pyrinomonadaceae bacterium | reverse complement strand
GTTTCAGACATCGCTGAAAGAGCGGTCGCTTGAGATACTCGACATTTTGACGCGATTGACTCGGAAGATGACCGAAGGCGAGCTGATTCAGATGACTCTCATTGGCAGCCTGAGCATCACCGAAAACGACTATTTTGATATCCTGCGGCGAAAGACGGCGTATCTCTTTTCGGCTTGTTGCGAGATCGGGGCGATACTCGGCGGTTCGACCCGCGAAGAGCAAACTGCACTTGCCAATTACGGTATGGAGCTTGGCGTTGCATTTCAACTATCAGACGACATCCTCGACCTCACATCCGACGCTGAAAAACTTGGTAAGGCCGCCGGTACCGACCTGTTAGAGGGTAAATTGACGCTACCGCTTATATCGTTGTTGCAAAAACAACCGGAACTTATACCGCGTCTGGAAACTGTAATGCTTAACGGTGACTACGCACAACTGACCCGCGAGGAGCTAAAAGAGCGGCTCGACGCCAACGGCACTCTCGACGAGATCAAACTCGTCGCCGAAAGCTATATCGACCGCGCAAGAAAAAGTCTTGATGTTTTGCCCGAATCGGAGTATCGTTCTTGTTTGGAGGATACTTTGGACTTTGTAACGAAGAGAAACAACTGATCTCACCAACGGCGTTACGCTACTAGATCCAACCTAATTCGATCCTACAACCCCTCTGTTAACAGTATGTTAGACGAAAATCTTATAGCAACACTTGAACAGTTTTTGCAGCAGACGCGAAACGAACAAAACCGTTTGATGGCGCGGCTTCGCGAAGCTGAAAATGAAGTGGATATGCTGCGCAACGAGATCGGGGCGCTCGAACACAGCGCCTCGCAGACCGAACAGATGATCGACGGACTGCTGGTAACACGGCGTTCGGGTTCGCGTTCGATGAACATTGGCAAATCGATCACTATTGAGGATGCCGATGTACCGGTCAGCACAAAACGGGAAAGAGCCGCGGCCTCGGTCCCGTATCGCGAAACGGTCCCGAGAACCTATCAGAGCGAGAATCCGGTCACTTACATCGGTGCGAATCGTGGAATTCCGTCGATCACACACAATACCGGAGCAGTCAGCAACCGTTTCAACGATCGGACGATCACGCAGGCTTGTACACTTTTGCTCCGCGAGGCCGGTGGGCCGCTGCACGTAAATGAGCTATACAATATGCTCATCTCGGGCGGGATGAAATTCAAGGGAAACAATCCGACGATCTCGATAGCGGTGTCGCTAAACCGTAACAGGCGCTTCAAGAAAGTCGATCCGGGCACATTTGACCTCGTGATGCGAGAGGCGATCCAAGTCGCTTCATAGACAAATTACAATTTTCCTTGGCCGGGTGTTGATAGAAGCACCCGGCTTTTTACTTGCTTTTTTGGGCAAATGCTAGTAAAAAGAGAGTTTAGATTCTATTCCGCGATCATATTTTGGAGACGGTAAATAATGTCCTCTAACCCAAATCTATTTATTCGAGCTGTACGATTTTCCGCGATAGTC
>JBEBGA010000550.1:0-1502 GCA_040081695.1 Pyrinomonadaceae bacterium | reverse complement strand
GAACAATATATTTATCGGCTTCATGAGCCTCGTTTTCGGAGCACTGTTTGGGCTCGGGATTTATTACGTTTACGAATTTTGCTATGAGATCGCTCCGTATAAGTTGCCGGCTGCCGCTTGGTGGAGCTGGGTAATATTATTTTTTGTCGATGATCTTGCTTATTACGTCTTTCATCGCATCAGCCACGAATCGCGGCTGTTTTGGAACTTTCACGTCGTCCATCATTCCAGCGAGCACTACAATCTTAGCGTCGCCGTCCGGCAAAGCTGGTTCAGCGGCATTTTGCACTGGATATTTTATGCTCCGGTGATGCTGCTCGGGTTTGCTCCGTGGATGTTTGCTCTGATGCACGGGTTTAATCTCATTTATCAATTCTGGATACACACAAAATTGATCGGTAAACTGCCGCGTTGGTTTGAATTTGTGCTGAATACGCCTTCGCACCACCGCGTGCACCACGGCGTCAACGAGCCGTATCTTGATAAAAACTACGCGGGTGTTCTGATGATCTGGGATAGGATGTTTGGGTCGTTTGTCGAGGAAACTGAGACGCCGCGATACGGAATTATCAAGCCGGTCGGCAGCTATAACGCTCTCTGGATAAACACGCATGGCTGGGCCGAGATGTTCGCGGCGATGCAGGAGCGACGGGGAATTTTGGCGAAACTCAGATGCGTTTTCGCGTCGCCGAATATGGACACTTTGCCCGCAACGACGCCTCGCTAGTATAATCAAACCCAATGAGCGAAAGAAAAATACGTGTACTGGTCGCCAAGCCCGGCCTCGACGGCCACGACCGCGGAGCAAAGGTCATCGCGAGAGCATTGCGTGACGCTGGAATGGAAGTCATTTATACCGGTCTGCGGCAGACGCCCGAGATGATCGCGGCCGCCGCCTTGCAGGAAGATGTAGATGCCGTCGGAATTTCGATCCTAAGCGGTGCGCATAATACGCTTTGTCCGCGGATCGTGAATTTGCTCAAAGAGAACGGCATGGACGACACGCTCGTGCTCGTCGGCGGCATCGTTCCTCAGGAAGACATCACGACTTTAAAGGCGATAGGCGTGTCCGAGGTGTTTCTGCCGGGAACTTCGACCGAGGACATTGTTACTTTTATTCGAGCAAATGTACGAGCCCAATAATGTGCGGCAGGCTACGAACGTTTATCCCTAAACCTGTCATACTCAGGCTGTCATAGTAGTTTTACTAAATTTCTAAAGGGGACAATTCAATGAAAAAGATCAATTCAATAATTCTTTCGATCGCATTTGTTTTGACGATAACGTTTGTAGGAGCGACTTCGGTCAGCGCTCAGGATTCGATGCTCGGCAAAGCCGGAGATAAGATCACAGGCACGAGCAAGAAAGTCTACGGTCGCGGAAAACGCGTCGGCCATACCATCGGAAACCGAACCTGGACCGGCTCGAAATGGGTCGCCAGTAATTCGTGGAAAGGCGGCAAATGGGTCGCCGTGAAAACTGTGAACGGAACAAAATGGGTT
>JBEBGA010000549.1:0-1504 GCA_040081695.1 Pyrinomonadaceae bacterium | reverse complement strand
CGCTTGGAGTCGGAGCCGTTATTCCGCCGTGGAATTTCCCGCTTGCAATCATGGCTGGTATGACGATGGCAGCCGTTGTCGCCGGAAATACCGTTGTTCTAAAACCGTCGTCCGATTCTCCCACGATCGCGGCGAAGTTTATGGAGCTCGTCGAGGAAGTTGGCCTGCCGAACGGCGTCATCAACTTCATCTCCGGCTCTGCCGCCACCGGCGAAGCGATGGTCACGCATCCTAAAACCCGATTTATCTCGTTCACCGGCTCTAAAGGCGTCGGCCTTCACATCAACGAAGAAGCCGCAAAGGTTCGCCCCGGCCAGATATGGATCAAACGCGTCGTCGCCGAAATGGGCGGCAAAGACGCGATCGTCGTTGCGGATGATGCGGCTGATCTTGATGCTGTGGCAACCGGCGTTGTTGCGGCGGCGTTTGGATTTCAAGGGCAAAAATGTTCGGCGTGCTCGCGTTTGATCGTCGATGAGAAGGTTCACGACGAGTTAATGCAGAAGATCGTCGAAAAAACGCGAAGTTTGATCGTCGGCCAACCGATCGATGGCGGAACCAACGTAGCGGCGGTTATCAACAAGCGTTCGTTCGATAATACGCTCGGATACATTAATAAAGGTATCGAGGAAGGCGGCGAACTGCTGACTGGCGGCTCCGGCGATGACTCGAACGGCTACTTTATCGAGCCGACAATCATCGATAACGTTGCTCCCGGTGCCACGATCGAGCAGGAAGAGATCTTTGCTCCGGTCCTGGCTGTCATTAAGGCTCGCGATTTTGATCACGCTCTTGAGATCGCTAATGATACGGAATTCGGGCTAACTGGCGCACTTTATTCGGCATCTCAAGAAAGGCTCGACCGGGCGAGGCGTGATTTTCATGTCGGCAACCTATATCTGAATCGCAAATGTACAGGTGCACTCGTCGGCGTTCATCCATTTGGCGGTTTTAACATGAGCGGAACCGATTCAAAAGCGGGCGGCCGCGAGTATTTACTTCAATTCATGCAGGGCAAATCGACGGCACAAAAAATATGATTTTATTTGAGGGAACGATGACCAGAAAAATGATCTTTGCGGCCGCAGTTGTTCTCGCGGCGGTTCCGTTTGCGGCGATCGCTCAGAAAAATACAAAACCTGCCCCTCCGCAGGCGGCAAAGGCGATAATCTTCGCTGTTCAAAACGACGGTCGCTCGCTCGAACCGATCGCCTATGTCAACAAGGGCAAACTCGAAGCTGCGGTTGACGGCGGTGCTGAAGGTAGCCTCATTGCGGCATTCAATAAACAGTATTACAAGGCCGGAGCGACCTACCGGCTTATTTTTGGAGCAGCGAACTCGGGCACGGTGACGGTCAAAAGTTCTAATGCAAAAGCTGATTGTGCCCCAAATATGGGCACTGCAACGACCAAAGCTCTGAAAACTCCGCTGAAAGGTTTCGTTATGGGCCTGGCGACAAACGCTTCGAGCAAGTGGACCGCCGCGAGCTATCGACGCAAGCCG
>JBEBGA010000548.1:0-1504 GCA_040081695.1 Pyrinomonadaceae bacterium | reverse complement strand
TTTTTTGTCTTCGATACCGAGGATATAGATGGAGATCCCGGTTTTGTTTGCGCTCAGGCCGATCTGATAGAACTCGCGGATCGTCCCGTCGGCGTATTTGTGAGGGCGAGATCCGTAGCCGATATCCGGATTAGTAACGACCTTACCGTCGCTGTTTTTGCCGTCGGAGAACCACAATTTACATTTCGGATCGACTCCCAAAATGAGTTCATGCAACTGCTGCATTTCACTGCGTTTTGGTTCCGGGTGGCTGGCGATGTGCTCTTTGATCTGTTCTTGAACTTTCATTAGATTCTTGGACCGCGTAGCGATCAGATGACTTTAGCCGTGGACGTTTGTCCACGGAAAGCGAACGAAATTGTTGTTGTGGCGTCAGCGACAAATGAATGATCGCCACGTTTGATTCAATCGTCGCCATGCGACGCAATCGGTTTTTACATCTGACCGTGGACAACGTCCACGGCTAATTTCAGGTCATCGCTACGCGACGTAGACTGCCTTTTACTTCGCATCAAGAAAGGCATTCACCATCGGGACGATCGTTTTCATTCGGCTCATTAGCGTGACGTGGGTCGTGTCGGGCAAAATGGCTAATCTCGACGCTGGTCGCGGCTGCATGTCGCCGTGGATGTTGCCGCCGCCTTTGAGGCGGTACATTTCGGCGATGTGATCAAGCCGAACGCCGTCGGCGTCGCCGTGGATGAAGAAGAACGGAGCTTTGGTCGCCCTGAATTTGTCGGCGCCGAAATCGTACGGTTTCGAGGCCATCGCGACGACGTGCTTGATGAAGTCCGCAAACTTATCGGGTGTCGGGCTCAGTCTCTTGTACTCGGCTTCCATGGGCGAGCCCTTGAATACTTCTGCCGTCAGATTCGGCAGAGCCTCGCGTCCTTCTTTGACCCAGCCGTCTAGGCGGAACGGGGCCGAAATGCTGACGACCTTTCGCACTTTTTCAGGATGACGGATCGCACACTGCATCGCGACACTGGCGCCCAGGCTGTAACCAAGGATGTCCGCTTTTGGGACCTTGAGATGATCGAGCAAAGCGGAAATATCATCGGCCAGGTTTTCGGCACTCATATCACGATCGATATCAGCCGTCCGCCCGTGGCCTTGCAATTCGACGGCGATCACTTTCCGAGTTTTGGCGAGGTCGTCGATCCATTCCTTCCAATCACCCGAGATCGCCATGAACGCCCCGTGCAGCATAACAATTGGCTCGCCCTGCCCTCTGATCTCATAGTACATTTTGAGTCCGTTGACGGGAGCATAACCCGTAGTCGGTTTTTGCTGCGCGGATCCAACACCCGCCAGAAACATTGTCAGTATCATGGTTACGATGAAAGCCGATGTCTTCATTATTTCGTCTCCTTTGCCCGCGATAACGCCGCGAGCAGCTCTTCCAGATTTTTCAGCTGAGCCTTTGTTCCTTCGACAAAGCCGAATTCGATCATCCGCTCGAGGCGTTCGAGCGACTCGTTGTAAATCTGTCTCTTATACACAT
>JBEBGA010000193.1:0-6147 GCA_040081695.1 Pyrinomonadaceae bacterium | reverse complement strand
CCATGACGCGGGATCCGGCGTAGGCCGCGTCGTCAAAGCCGTAAAAGCGGTCGGCAAAAAAGATGTGGCCGCTCATCTCACCCGCGAGCACGGCACCCGTTTCCTTCATCTTTGCCTTGATTATCGAGTGTCCGGCTTTCCACATCAGCGGCACACCGCCGTGGTTTTCGATATCGTCAAACAGCGTTTGCGAACATTTTGCCTCAGCGATGACGATTCCTTCGGGGTGAGTGGCTAGTACGTCTCGTGAGAGCAAAATCATCAGTTCATCGCCCCAGATTATGCGGCCGGTCTCATCTACGACCGTGATCCTGTCCGCATCCCCGTCAAACGCGATACCAAGATCCGCATTTTCCTGCTGAACGGTTTTTATAAGGTCAGTGAGATTTTCGGTGATCGACGGATCAGGGTGATGATTTGGAAATGTCGGATCAGGATCGGTGTATAGGCCGACAACGTCCACGTCAAGGGCTTGATAGATCGGAACGGCGGTGATGCCGCCCATTCCGTTTCCGGCGTCGATGACAGCCTTTAATTTTCGCGGGCCCAATTCGACGCGTGAGACAAGATCGGTGTGATAGTCCTTCAAAACGTCCAGGATCTCATTAGCTCCGTCAGTCTGGCCGCCCCCTGACGTCCAGACCGGTCGGGATTCTGACAAGGCGATCTCACCGATTTCGCGGATCTGGTCGCCAAAAAGGCTTGCGGTGCCGAGGCTGATCTTAAATCCGTTGTGTTCGGGCGGATTGTGCGAACCGGTGATCATCACGCCGCCATCGACGTCTTTTGTAAAAAGCGTGTGGTACAAAACCGGCGACGGCACCATACCGATCTGTACAGTATCGCAGCCGGCCGCGTTGAGGCTTTCGGTCAATATCTTACAAAATCCGGGTGAACTATCGCGGGCGTCAAAGCCGATGGCGATGCGTTTTGCTCCGTGCTGACGCAGATATGTGCCGATGGCTTTTCCTATTACGGCAACTGTTTCGTCGGTCAGTTGCCGTCCGACAATACCGCGAATGTCATATTCCCTAAAGATATTTGCGTCTATAGTCGCCATTGGTAACGCTATTCTTACCTAAGGCTGTGACGTGTGCAATCGTCGTTTCTGCAATTTATGTGTGAGATAGCGATTTTTGCTATACTTTGACAGCGCATTCGGGCAACAGGCGGCTGTGGGCTTGCATCGAAAGAATGCGTCAATCTATTGATCGGATATTGCCGTTTATGACAAAAATGGGTTTGAAATTTGTATTTATCAGCTTTGTTTTGACGTTTGCCTGCGCGATGGGGGCATCGGCACAAAAGCCAACTCCGGTTCCTACCCCGACGCCTGATGACACTGGCGCGACCAAAGTTTTTGAGGTGCGTCTGCCGGTGACGGTGACGCAATCGACTAAGGATAAGAAAGACGATCTTGTTAAGGGTATGACGCGGGACGATTTTCTCGTTTTTGAAGACGGTGTCCAGCAAGAGGTCACGTTCTTTTCCGACGAAAAGACCAATCCGCCGATATTTGTCGGAGTATTGATGGATACATCGCCATCAACGGCCGGTAAGATCGGGTTTTCGAAAGAAGCCGCAAAGAATTTTATTTATACCGTCACGCGTCTGCGAAAAGATAAAGCGGCATTCATGACTTTTGACCATGAGGTCACCCTGCGTCAGGATTTTACCGACAAACTCGATCTGCTTGATAAGGCCGTCGATAAGGTAAAAGCGACCGGTTCGCAGACGGCTCTGTACGATGCGATCTGGCAATTTTCGGATGAAAAGCTGCGAAACGTACCAGGCCGCCGCGTGATCGTTTTGATCACTGATGGCGACGATACATTTAGCCGGGCCGATCTCAGAGACGCTGTCGATATCGCCCAGCGAACTGAAACGACCATTTTTGGCATCTCTACAAAGGCAGGCTTTTTGGGGACCGTTCCCGGCGTCGATGCCGGAACAGTTAAAGACAAGGGCGACAAATTCCTTGCCCAGCTTTGCGAAGAGACTGGCGGACAGGTGTTTTTTACCGGCGACATGCTCGCACTCGAACGGGCTTTTAAGAAGATCTCCGACGAGCTCCGGTCGCAATATATCATCACGTATAAACCGGCCGATCAGAATTACGACGGCCGCAACCGCAAGATCGAGGTGAGATTTAACGACAAGACAAAGACCGAGAAATATAAGATCCGCACAAAGGCCAGCTATCGTGCGATCAAAGACAGTTTGAAGTAGAAGGTAGGTAAGATGTTGACGAAAAAGGGATTTATTACAGGACTTACGATAGCGGTAGCCGCAATTTGGCTGATCGGGTTTTCGATCGCCGATGCGCAAGTTACGCCGCCAAATCCTGTTACAAAATCACCCTCGCCGACACCTACGCCCGCTCCTACGCCTGACGACGAGGTCATCAAGGTCGATACTGAGGTAGTCAATGTTCTTTTTACCGCGCAGGATCGCAACCGGCGATTGCTGACCGATCTAAAGCAAGGTGATATCCGTCTGCTTGAAGACGGCAAGGAGCAGGAACTCGTTGCCTTTTCGAGACAGGTCGATCTGCCGTTGAGCCTCGCAATACTTATCGACACCAGCGGTTCGCAGGAACGTACGCTGCCCGAAGAAAAGGCGGCGGCGATATCGTTTTTAGAATCGGTCGTGCGTCCCGCAAAAGACGAGGTATGTATTGTTTCTTTTACCGGCGAAGCAACGCTCGAGCAAGGATTTACAAATAATTTGACCCGCCTAAGGCGCTCGGTCAATCAGGTCAGATTCATCCCGCCGTCAGGTTATATTGGCGGTGGCGTGATGACCGGAACGCCGCCGATCTCTGGTGACAATCAAGCGGTGGTCGGTTCGACCGCGATCTGGGATGCGATATGGGTAACGTCGGACGAGATACTTGGACCCGCACCGGAAAAGACTCGTAGGGCGATCATTTTGCTGTCGGATGGGGTTAATACTTTTGGCAAAAAGAAGCTGGACGACGCTGTTCAGGCGGCCTTGAAATCGGAGGCGGTCATTTATTCGATCGGAATCGGCGATAATTTTTACAGCGGCGTCGATCGCGGTTCGCTAAATAAGATCTCAGAGAGGACAGGCGGACGGGCGTATTTTCCCAAGGATGAACGTGAGCTGCGCGAGGCTTTTAATCAGATCCAGGACGAGATGCGTTCGCAATATCTGGTCGCGTACGAGCCGACAAATCAGAACCGCGATGGTGTTTTCCGCAAGATCGCCATCGAACTGACCAGCCCGCAAATGCAAAAAGACAAGGTCAAGGTCACACACCGGCAAGGCTATTTTGCCAAAACCCCTCAAAAGAAATAATTAGCCGTGGCCTAGCTGGCCGAGCTACTCTTTCATTTGGTTAGATCCAAAACAGGTGTGATGTGCGTGATGACGCATTTCCACCCGTCAGCGGTTTTGATAAATACATCAGATGTCCATTCGTTAGCCTCAAAAGTCTCACCTCCAAAATGGGCCGTGTTTGTTACCCGAGCGGCTAACACTGCGGTGTCGCCATAGATACTCACTGACACTAGCTCGGCAAGATCCATCGAATCGTGCGTCAACTGGCCTGACCGCACGAACGATAGAAAATGCTCTTTGCTGCTGACGCCGCGTTCGGAAACCATCATCCAATCTTCGGCCATAAAGCTGCCGATCGCGTCGGCGTCATTTGCCACGATCGCCTGTGACCAAGCCTCGGAAATATCAAGGATCTCTTTTTCAGCCGGCGGCAAGTTGGAATAATCAACACTCATAATAATTAGTTATTATTTTGTCCAACCCCATGGAGCCTCGGGCGCGGCAATGGTCTTTTTCAGGTCAAACTTGATGCTAAAATGCCGTTCGCTGCCCATGCGTCTGAGGTTGTAGCTGAAATGTTCGCCTGGAACCACGTCGATCCACCAAACATTGGTCGCGGCGGCGGCGATCACGGCAACCGTTTTGTCGTCGGCGGGAAACATCTGTCTGGTCGGCATCCCGACGCTGGTCGTCCAGCCGCCGTACATCGTTACTTTGTCAGGCTTTCCATCCTCGTGACGATGATCGTGGCGAAGCTCGATGCGGCCTTTCTTTCGTGTCAACACCCAAGTTCGTGAGCGGTCGGTGCCGACAAAAAACGGGATACGGATGCGGTCCTTTTCGCACGAGCGTACGTGCATCACGAGAGCCTTGTCCTTAAATGTCGTATCGTCTGCCGGAGCAGCCGCAACAGAGCCCGCGTACGAGTTGCCGCAGAGTTTTTTCAACTCGTTCCAAAATACCTGTTCCGGCGATTGGCAAATAGCCGATGTCTGAAACGTCACCACGACAAAAAGGAAAGTGAGCGTCGAAAATATTTTTCGCATGTTTATCACCATCTTCAACTAGTAGGTCAGGATCTCGACCTTTTCCAACACGCCGTTTTTCATGCGGATCACCCAGATGACCGAGTATTCCGTATCGGGTACCTGTTTGAAGACCTCTTTTTTGGTAAACAGGTTGGCGAGAGCCGGAGTCGTGTTTGAGTGGCCGACAATGACAAATTTTTTGAATTTGCTAGCCATGACCTCATCGACCAACTTTTGCTGATTTGACGCGTCGTAGATCTGGACCTCTTTCTTTCGCTTCTCCGCAAGCGGCTTGACCGAATCGCGTGACCGTTTGAAATTGGTCGAATAGATCGCGTCCGGCTTGTATTTGCCGATGGTCTTTACCATCAACAACGCCCGGTCGCGTCCCGCTTGAGACAATTCAGGATCGGTCTTGTCAGCCGTCGCCGACGTATCTTTTTCGACATGACGGACTAGAACGATGGTTTTTTTCTGAGCAAACGTCGCTCCTGATGAGACGAGTATGAAAGTGAGTATTAGTAAAATCCCGCGTAGTTTCATTAGGTTTAATCCTTTAACTTTGTTTGGGTTAGACATTGAAATTAACAAATTTTGTGCAATTTGCAAAAACATTCGCATTTTGCAATGAATAACGATTCTCGATTTTTATATTGATCTTTAGATTGTGGGCATTAATCATTTGGTCTTAGAATTGCAATGAGTTTCGTGAGAAAAGATTATGAGTAACGACGTCGCACAACTAAAAGGCTGTCTTTTCATCGTCGGTGCGGTTCTGGTTGTGATCTCGTCTGTTGTTATCGGGATATTGAACTTTGGTGTTCTGTATCTCTTTGGTGTTCCCATTCTCATTTTGATCGTGGGTGTGCTGTTTATTTGGTTTTCAAATGCAGCCTTGAAATTCAAGGCATTGGTAACTTTACTTCCGATCCCGCTAATTTTGCTTTCCTTCTTTATCACGTTTCAAATTAGAAAAGCGGAACCGGAAACCTTTCTCATACCAAAGGATTTCCGTGGAATGTTGGTTGTTTTTTACAACGAGCCTTGCGGACGGCCACCTATTTACAGAGACGGACGGAGGGTGTATGAAATTCCGCAAGACGGGGTTTTGATCACTCAGTCTGAAGAGAATCGCGGAGGTCTCAATCAAAAATTCTATTTAGTTGATTCAGAAAAAAACGAAATTGAGATACCTTTTTTCCGCCGACAAAATTTTGAAACCGAAAAAAAAGAGTGGCCAATCTTTCATCAAGGTTCGGCAGAGGATTTTACAAAAGAGACGGTCGGAGTATTTTGGGGATATGGTTCGGAAACATACTTTGTTTCCCAAGATTCCTTTAGTTTTATCATTTCCAATTTCCATCTTTTCGAAAAGGACGAGAAAGATAAATGGCTCGCACGAAAACAATTTACGGAAAAGGCAAGGATTGCATTGAGAGACTGTCGTCAAACTCAATAACGATTACAAACCCAACATCCTGTCCGGTTCAAGATCCCGATTGAAACAACTAAGGCATATTTACCAAATTGCCCCGTCTTCTGCTAAACTCACACAAATTCCCGACAAAATATCTTTGCCTTACAGGAGCCGAAAACATGAGCGAACAGGACAAGGAACCGATCCCATCCGACGATTACGAACGCGAACTCGATACCGATCTCGATGACAAAACCGCTGATAAGCCAAAGGGTATTGCATTGCATACCAAGATCTTGATCGGCTTGCTCGTCGGTGTCATCGGCGGGCTGGTTGCCAATCAGATGTGGGGCGGCGGGCATGAAAATGTCACTTGGCTGATCTCAAACATCACACAGC
>JBEBGA010000547.1:0-1514 GCA_040081695.1 Pyrinomonadaceae bacterium | reverse complement strand
GGGGACGCTCATGCAGCCGTCATCATTAGCTATCGTATCGCCGAGACGCACCGTTCTTTCTTTATCGAGACCGAGGAACTTGCGGATCATCGCGGCCAGCCCTTCGACGATCGAGGCTGGAGCCGTTGGCCCGCCCGCATCGGTCAATGCGTCGAGCGACGCGGCGTATCGGCGGGCCTGTATCACATCGTTTGCGGCGATCACGCCATCGCCAAAGCTCGTTCGCGGAGCACTATCGGCACGCTGAAATTCGTTTGTGGTTGTATTAAAGGCATCCAGCGAAGCCGCAAATCGACGTGTCTGCGTGACATCCGTCGACAGGACGCTTCCGTTACCATCAGGGCGAGGAGCTACATCCGCCTCAAAACCTCCGCCGGGCGTAGGTGTGGCAGTTGGAGTTCCCGTAGGCGTCGCAGTTGGAGTTGCGGTTGGAGTTGCGGTTGGCGTCGCGGTTGGCGTCGCGGTTGGCGTCGCAGTTGGGGTTCCAGTGGGCGTTGCCGTCGGCGTTGGCGTGGGGCCGATCGTATCCGGCGTCCAAAATCCGCTGTGCAGGATAAACGGCGATCCAGCCAGCGTCCCGCCAGTCGGCTGTCCGGTCGTGCCAGAGAGCACAAATAACCCGCCCGCCGACGTCCCGCCGCCACCGGCAATGACAGATTTCTTTATCTCAAACTGCCCCCCTGATTGACCCAACAGCATCGGAGCGAGAGGCGATATCACCAGCCAACCAGCCAACAAAAGTATGTTAATTTTGCGAATCTTCATGACCAACTCCCTAACCTATCTGCATATCGCCGCGTCACGATTGCTCATACAAACAAGCTGCTTCAGAGCATCGAGTTCTGACTGCTGGCGTTTTATTGTCCCCGCCTGCTCATCCAGTTGCTTCTGCTGCTCTTTGACAACGTTGATGAGAAAGACGCCGATTCGGTCGTATTTCACGCCTTCGACCTCGCCTTTCTTGTTGTGATAAACCAGAAAGGGATCGACCTCGGCCACCTCTTCGGCAATAAGGCCGAAGTCGGCGTCGCCGCTTTCCTTCCAATTGAACGTAACGGGGCGCAAACGCCGGAGAACGTCCAGACCGCGACTCAGGTCAGCAACATTAGTCTTGTAACGAATCGACGATGAGGGGCAATTCGAAAGTACCGAGTGATTAGGAGAGGTAAATTGACATACTGGGAAGACGGTTGCCATGCCGACAGATATAGGTTCAAACTGAATCCTTCCTATTACGTCCAAATTCGTGTTTATTACTGTGGTACCTCCAGTATAATTTATTACTTCCTCGTGAGTAACCCCGTTGAAGCTAGACATGACGAGTCCGCTTTTTCCATTGAAGGAGGGATACGCCGCGAAATTGATTCCGGAGGTGGTACCCAGTCCTTCCATATAAAGGTCAGCATTTGTTCCACTCGGATAACTGCTGAGTTCGCCGGGGCCCGTTGTTCGATTGCCAATTACCATGCTTCCCGGTGCGATTACCCTTTCGGTGGTTCGGCCGAGCATTAGGG
>JBEBGA010000546.1:0-1515 GCA_040081695.1 Pyrinomonadaceae bacterium | reverse complement strand
GAACATCTTTTGGCAAGATCGATCTGGCCTCGGAGGTCTTGATTTCGATCTGCGGGTGGATGACGGTTGCGAACAAATCTGGAAAGTCGATCTCGACAATATCGAGCGGATCGGCAGAGCGAACCAGCGTAAAACCGCCGTAGATACAGGGTGCGGCGTTGTCAGCATGACGCGAGCCTGATGCGAGCATCTCGCCCGCCATAGCAAAATCGACCAATTCAAGTTTTGAAAATCTGTCACCGATCAGCCGGTTTGCCGCAACGACCGCTCCGCAAGAGCTTGCCGAGCTCGACCCGATGCCGCTGCCCGGTTTGATATGTTTGGTGATCTCGACCTCAAAACCATGATCGATCTGAGCCGCGTCGATCAACGCCTGCAGAGCTACTCCGGCAACATTTTTTGCCGGATCGGTCGGCAGACCATAGTCATCGCGATTGATGATCCGCACTTCGCGGGCGTCGATCTTGCGCACGGTCATTTCGTCAAACGGTTCCTCAAGAGCAAAACCAAGACAGTCAAAACCGCATACGACATTTGAAACTGTTGCCGGTGACCTAACGCTGACCTCGTCCATATTTCTTAAAACCGGGCAATGCGTTATATGATTTAGTGCTTAGTTAGCCGCCCACCCGATCCATTGATGCACTACTTTAGCACAAACCGCGTGTCGCCTCATGTCTCGTTTCGCGACGCTGTACTCAATGGCCAGCCCGACGACAGGGGGCTTTATTTTCCGTCTGAGATACCGCGATTCAGTAACGGATTTGTTGATCGGCTTGCCGACATGGCCAATGAGCAGATCGCATTCGACGTGATCCGGCCATATGTCGCGGGCGAAATACCGGATGACACTCTGTTTGAGATTTGCCGCGAGACGGTAAATTTTGATTTTCCTCTTGTTCCCATCACAGACCGAATTTCAACGCTTGAGCTATTTCACGGACCGACGCTTGCGTTCAAAGATGTCGGTGCGCGGTTCATGAGCCGGTGTTTGCGGCACTTTTCGCAGGGCAATAAAGAGAAAACAATTGTCGTCGTTGCGACTTCGGGGGATACGGGCGGAGCGGTAGCTGCGGGTTTTCATAATGTCGAGGGCATCGAGGTTGTTATCCTGTACCCAAAGGGAAAGGTCAGTAAGGTGCAGGAATTGCAACTGACCACGCTGGGCGGAAATGTAACTACATTGGAATTACATGGTAATTTTGATGACTGTCAGACTTTGGCAAAACAGGCTCTCGCAGACACCGAGCTACAATCAAAGGTTCACCTTACTTCTGCCAACTCGATCAACGTCGCCCGTTGGCTGCCCCAACAATTTTATTATTTCTTTGCATTAAAACAATGGCGGGCCGAGCCACCCGTGATATCCGTTCCAAGCGGTAATTTTGGCAATCTCGCGTCAGGCATACTCGCTCACATTTCGGGTTTGCCAGTAAAGAAATTTATCGCGGCGTGTAATGCCAACGATGTCGTCACACGATTTCTGGCAACAGAAAACTACGAGCCGCATGATTC
>JBEBGA010000192.1:0-6211 GCA_040081695.1 Pyrinomonadaceae bacterium | reverse complement strand
GGCATCTACAAGGCGTTTTTGTCGCCGTTTTTGCCGCCCGCATGCCGGTTTGAGCCGACGTGTTCGGAATATGCCCGCGAGGCTGTCGAAAAATACGGAGCTTTGCGCGGAACATGGATGGGCTTCACGCGTATCTTAAGATGTCAGCCGCTGTGCAAAGGCGGGCATGACCCCGTCAGGTAATAATTAGAGTGGAAAACAACAATAATCCTAGCAACCAATCACGCTTTTTGATCGCGGCAGTTTTGTCGATGGCGATACTTTTTGGCTGGCAATATTTCTTTGCCCCGAAAGCCCCGCCCGCAGGTGATGCGAACACTAACGCAAACGTAGCGGCAAACACCGCTCAACCGGCCGCTCCGCAACCCGCAGCGACGACACAAGCACCACCGCCAACAACCGCCGAAGTAACGCCCGATACAACGCCCAATCGTACGATCACGATCAAATCACCGCTGTATGAGGTAACGCTCGATGCAAAAGGTGCTCTTGCGACAAGCTGGCTGATCCTGCGTAATAAAACACCCAAAGGCGACCATCCGGTCTATGCCGACGGGTCTAATGCTGCAAATCAAAAGCCTCTGCAGTTGATCGGGCAAGAAGCTTTGTCGCGAAACCCGCGCGAGCTACCATTCCGTCTTTTAACCGACGATCAAGCCGTCAACACGGCCGTTAATGACCGCAACTATCAGATATCGGTCAGCGAGGACACGGTACAACTTCAGGCCGGACAGGAAAAGCAGATCGAGTTTACTTTGACCGATGCTAGCGGCGTTGAGGTCAAAAAGACGTTTGTTTTCAGGGCTGACAGCTACGTTGCGGATCTAGGGGTAACGCTTAAGAAAGGCGGCCAGCCTGTTCCAAACACGCGGCTTGCGATCGGTGCCAGCATCGGTGACCAGGCAATTCCGCATCACAATTTTTATCACGTCGAGCCCGAAGCTGTTGCCCATGTAGCGGGCGATATTGCTCGTCATCAGGGCGGCTATGCATTTACTTTTGACGCTAGTAATCAGGCTACGCTTGCAGACAAAGGTAAGGTCGATTGGGTCGGCGTTGGCGACGCTTATTTTGCGATGACTGCGGTTCCGGCGACGCCCGTTGAAGGAGTTGAGTACCGCGCGTCGAAATACGAGGTTCAGATCGAACCATATTTTTACAGCATTTTCCAATGGGTGATGCGGTCGCCGACGACGCAAGAAACCCGCCATCTGGTTACGGCATACATGCCCGTCCCGACGGACGGCACGGTGACAAAGATCGTTACCGGAACAAAAGATTATTATCTGCTTAACGATCTCAGCAAAAATTCGGCAGCAGTTTTTGGACGCTCGGTCGATCTCGAAAACCTGATCAATTTCAGCAGCTATTGGTGGCTTCGCTGGATGACCAAACCGCTGGCGATCGGGATCGTTTATCCGCTGAGCTTTTTCAATTCGCTGCTTGGAAATTACGGGGCCGCGATCATTGTTTTTACCTTCCTTTTTTACATGCTGCTGTTTCCGCTGCGGTGGTCGCAATCTAGGTCCTTTAAGAAAGCGTCGGCAAATGCGCCTGCGATGAAGGAGATACAGGACAAGATCAAGGATCTGCAAAAGAAAGGCGTCCCCAATGACGACGCCCGTATGCGTGCATTGCAGATGGAGCAGCTCAAGATGACCAAAGCGGCTTTGCCAATCGGCGGATGTCTGCCGATGCTGCTGCAGTTTCCGCTGCTGATCGCTTTTTATACGGCGGTCACGGTTTCGATGGAGGTTCGTCAGGCGTCGTTTATGTGGCTGCCCGATCTCTCAGGGGCCGATCCGTGGCACATACTCGAATTTGCATTTGCTCTGTCGATGATCCTGTCGATGAAATTTACTCCGCAGACCGCGACCGTCACACCTGAGCAGCAGATGCAGCAAAAGATGATGACCTATTTTATGCCGCTGATGATGCTGTGGGTGATGTGGGCGGCACCGTCCGGATTGTTGCTTTACTGGTTCTTTGGAAATATTGTAAGCTTTGGCCAGCAGATGGTGATCAATCGTATGAATAAGACGAACACACCGGGCGGAACCGAGATAGTCGATTCGGTGCCGAAGGGTGCGAAGAAGATAAAGCCAAATCTGGGAACGGCGTAAGAGTTATGAACGAAGCTTGTGAAAACGCGAAAGAACTGTTGTCAACGGTCGTAGCCGGCATGGGCTTTGATCTGGCCGTCTCATCCGAATGGACTGACGAAGGCTGTCTGCTAAACCTGAGCGGCGAAGACGCCCATTTTGCGCTTGCCGAGAACGGCGAACTGCTTGACGCGTTCGAAGTTATTCTCTTTCAGGCTTTTGGCCGCGAGATCGACCGCGAACACCGCTTTGTCGTTGATGCCGACGGGTTTAGACAGTCGCGAAAAGCTGAGCTGCATGCAATGGCACGCTTTGCCGCCGATCAAGTCCGCAAAGGCGGCAGGCCGTTCACATTTGGCGTTCTCAACTCGACCGAACGCCGGATCATACACATGTCACTGCAAAAAGAAGAAGACCTTTTTACCGAATCCGTCGGCGACGGCCGCGACCGCAGATTGCAGGTTCGTTTGCAGTAAGGAAATTCGAACAGGATTTACAGGATAGACAGGATCAAAGGATTTTATATCCTGAACATCCTGTGTATCCTGTTTATGATTTATGCCGAACACCATAGTCGCATTAGCAACACCCACGGGCCGCAGCGGTATCGGTGTGATCCGCCTAAGCGGCGGCGATGCTTTTGGTATCTCGCAGAAACTGATCTCTGACGCGGGGTTTGTCCCAAGCCCGCGTACCGCTTATCTAAAACAATTAATCGATCCACAAACAGACGAGACGATCGACGAAGCGTTGATCACATATTTTAAGGCTCCGCATTCGTTTACGGGTGAGGATGTCGTTGAGATAAGTTGTCACGGATCACCGGTATTGCTGAGGCAGGTCATCGACCATTGTCTATCACTAGGTGCAAGGATGGCCGAGGCGGGAGAATTTAGCTTGCGTGCGCTCGCAAACGGGCGAATGGACTTGGCCGAGGCCGAAGCGATTCGCGATCTGATCGATGCGCAAACCGTTGCATCGGCACGTCAGGCCGTTAGACAGATGCGTGGCGAGCTGTCGCATCAATTGCAGCCCCTAAAAGACGAGCTGCTCAACGTCATTGTCGTGCTCGAATCGGCGCTTGAGTTTGTCGAGGACGATCTGCCCACGATGCAGCTCGAAATCGTCAAAAAGAGCCTTATTGACATAGCCGATGATACGGCCAGGCTGGCTGATACATTTAAGGCGGGACACCTCATTCGTGAGGGCCTTCGGGTGGCGCTGATCGGACGGCCGAATGTTGGTAAGTCCAGTCTTTTCAATGCTTTGCTCGGCAGCGACCGGGCAATTGTTACCGAGATTGCCGGCACGACGCGTGACCAGATACATGAGCGGTTCACCATCGGTGACATTCCAATTTCGCTGATCGATACGGCGGGCTTGCGTGAAACAACAGACACTGTCGAAAGCATAGGCGTCGCCAGGTCAAAAGCAACGATGGCTGACGCCGATATTGTTGTGGTTTTGCTGGACGCATCTGAAGAGATTACGACCGAGGACCACGAGATACTCGATAGCGTTCATGATCTGAATTATATTGTTGCTTTGAACAAGATCGATAAGGAACCGTCGTTCGATGTCGACAAACTGATAGCGGGTAAACACGCAAAGCTCGGCTATCTCCGGGAGCGGATCACGCCGCTCTCTGCTAAAACCAGCGAGGGTATCGAAGAGCTTTGCGATGCAATTGTTCGGCCGTTTGCTCCGCAAGATATCTCACGTGCAGGGTTTCTCGTCAGCGATGCACGACATCACGATCTATTGCTGCGGGCTAAAAGCGAGATCGAGCAGTCGGTGGGGCAACTGGACGAGAAACTTAGCGAAGAGATCGTGCTCATCGGTCTGCATAATGCGCTTCGCTATCTCGGTCAGATCACAGGTGAGACCACGACTGAAGACATGCTGACCCGCATATTTGCTACATTTTGCATCGGTAAATAACAATGGATAGACGAGATATGATAAAAGGTGCGGCTTTGCTGCCGCTGATCGGCGGCTCGGCCCTGGCAAATACAAAAATGGCTAGCTCACCAAAAATTATTAAGCCAAAACGGCTGCGTGCGGGCGACACGATCGCGATCATTGCTCCGTCGAGCGGCGCGTCGGCAGAAGCGTTTGAAAGGGCACTTGCAAACGTAGCAACGCTTGGAATGAAGGCCAAGGTCGGCAAATTTGCCCGCGGCAGCAACGATTTCTTTTCCGGCACGGACAAGGAAAGGTTGCACGACCTGCATTGGGCATTTAGCGACAGAGAGATCAACGGCGTGTGGTGCGTTCGCGGCGGCAGCGGTGCACCGAGACTGTTGCCGGATATTGATTACTCGCTGATCAAAAAGAACCCAAAAGTTTTTATCGGTTATTCGGACATTACCGCTCTGCATATGGCGATCTCACAGCAGACGGGACTTGTCACTTTTCACGGGCCCGTGGCCTCTTCCGAGCTTTCGGACTACACAAAGTCAAATCTTGTAAATATAGTGATGGGTGGAAAGGCAGATCATAAGATCTTGCCGTCGGAATTCAACATCGCTCAAACCTCCGCTCTATTCAAGCCAAATGTGATTACACATGGAAAGGCCAGAGGCAGGCTGATCGGCGGCAACCTGAGTTTGTTGGCCGCCCTCGCCGGAACACCCTACGCCCTTAAAGACCTAAAAGGAGCGATACTATTTGCCGAGGACATCAATGAACCGCCGTATAAAGTCGACAGGCTGTTTACCCAGCTCAGGCAAAGCTGCGAAATGCGTTCCCTTGCGGGCGTGGCATTGGGAGTGTTTTCTAGCTCGCAAAGCGCGACCGACATCGAGACTGCATTGACGCTAAAAGTTCTTAAAGACCGGCTTGGCGACCTCGGCATCCCTGTTATCTCGGGATTGTCGTTTGGGCATATTCGCGACAATTGCACGCTGCCGTTTGGGGTCGAAGCGGTGCTTGATACCGCGACGGCTTCGATCACGATAGCTGGTTCGTCGGTGACATAAGTCTTGACGAAGCCGAGAGGGATTGATACGGTCTATATTCGGCTTTTTTGCTGTTATTACGGCGTATTGAATTATGTTTGACGAGAGTTTTGATGTGATAGTGATCGGTGCGGGGCACGCGGGCTGCGAAGCGGCTTCGGCCTCGGCGCGTCTGGGTGCGCGAACCGCTCTCGTCACCATCAATCTCGATCTGATCGGCCAGATGTCCTGCAACCCGGCAGTCGGCGGTATTGCCAAGGGCCATGTCGTTCGCGAGATCGATGCCCTCGGCGGCATCATGGGCCGCATTATCGACCGTACTGGGATCCAGTTTCGCTTGCTCAACCGTTCAAGAGGCCCGGCAGTGCAAAGTCCACGTGCTCAGGCCGACCGTGCTCTGTATCGAACAGAGATGCGCCGCGTGCTCGAAGCAACGCCCGATCTTCATCTGCGACAAGGTGTTGTTGTTGATTTAATTGTTGAAAACAATACGGTTACAGGTGTAGAGATGCAGGATTCTCGACGATTCGGGGCAAAGGCCGTGATCGTCGCGACCGGTACATTTCTAAACGGCACCATTCATACGGGCCGAAAAACATTCTCAGCCGGACGAGCGGGGGAACCGGCTTCGATCGAGCTTGCCGAAAGCCTCAAGCGTCACGGATTTCCCGTAGGGCGTCTCAAAACGGGTACGCCGCCGAGGCTTGATGGACGCACCATCGACTGGGATGCTTTTGAAACACAGCCGCCCGATGAAAAACCCGTCGCATTTTCATTTGCGACCGACAAGATCGACCAGCCGCAGATACAGTGCCACATCGGATATACGAGCGAGCGTCTTCATCAGACGATCCGCGACAATCTGCACCAGTCTCCGCTTTATTCCGGCAAGATCACCGGCATCGGACCGCGATATTGCCCGTCGATCGAAGATAAGGTCGTAAAATTTGCCGATAAAGACCGGCATCAGTTATTTCTCGAACCAGAAGGACACAACACGCACGAAGTCTATCTAAACGGATTTTCTACTTCGCTGCCGTCCGATCTGCAGCTCGAGCTGCTCAGAATGGTCGAGGGATTTGAGAGTGTGCAGATCATTCGTCCCGGATATGCTATCGAATATGATTTTGACGATCCCCGTGAATTGCG
>JBEBGA010000015.1:0-21841 GCA_040081695.1 Pyrinomonadaceae bacterium | reverse complement strand
AATTAGCGATATAGATATTTTGCGGGCGGAGCTTTTTCATCGAAGTAAGCCCGCTGTTCGTATCCTTTTCGATCGAGCGAAAATAGGCAAAGTTAAATTGCGACTTGTTGTTCGAAAGAGCCCCAAAGACCCGAAAGCCCAAATTATTATCCGAGAACAAAAACCCGCGAAAGTCCGCGTTAAAAGGTTGTATGCCCGCCCGAACGGAAACAAAATCGTAATTGTCATTGACGTCAAAGAGCTTCACCTCTGCAAACGCCTCTTCGAGTGAGACGTGATAGTCGGTGCGGGTAGTGCCGCGGCGGACATCGACGTTGACGATGCCGTTTTCGCGAGCGTTGAGATAATTTGGCAGGCTAAACGTCGGCGATATTTTTACCGCCCAGGTTCGCGGGCGAAAGACGGTCTGGCCCTTAAAAAACTCAAACGATACCTGCAACGTCTGGTTCAAGCTAAAGCTTTCGGGGCGGCCAAAAAAGTTATTGCTATTTGGATTGGCGGTCGAAACGTTGTTGCCAGACGGCGTCCTACGCAGCTCGACACCGGTCGTGCTGACGGCAGAGAGCACCATAAAATAGTCGTTGCCGATGACGGGTTTGTCGCCCTTTAAGACGTTGAGGTCGTATGGGTTATACCATTTGTTTGTTTTGCGGAAAGGTATGTCGCGGCCGCGGGCACCTTTGTCGCCGTAGCGGTCGTATTCGGGAAATTCGATCCGCCAGCGGTCGAGCACCTCGCGGGTCTTGAATGGCGACTTGGCCGCATCGCCCGGTTTTGCTGGTGTATCTTTTGACGGATCGGTGGCGGAAAAATCAACTTTGCGTTCGCTGCCGTCGATGATGACATTTTCGAGAGCCGTGCAGATCTTTTGCGCGTCACAGATCAGATTGGCGAATCTGCCATATTCCTCGGTCTTGCCGCGATCAAACCTCGCCTCGGACGGAGCCGCTACCGTGATCCGATACGCACCGTTCGCGAGCCGTATCGTATAGCTGCCGTCAGACTTTGTCCGTTGAGTTTTATTTACTGAGTTGGTTTGATTAGTTGCGACGACGGTGACGCCCGCCAAGGGTTTTCCGTCTTTATCCGTGACCTTGCCCGTCAACCGTCCGCCGGACGATTGCCCGCTCACATTCGCCGTCATTGCGGCCACCAAAGCCACGATCCAAAGCGTCAGTTTGGGTAAACTCGACAACATAGGGGTAGACGATAAAAGATGTTAAATTTCTGAATAACTGACTATGTTATTTATCACATATCGTGTTCAAAAACAAGATTCTAAAACCCGGCATTGGTCCGATCGAACAAGCGCTTACTGATTAGGAACGAGGGATGTAGATAAATTTGCCCCGTTGGGAACAATATAGCCCGATGAGCAATGGGTGACGCCAGACAAGATGGTGATTTTTTTGAGGAGCATGGCGGCTGTTGTTGTGTCGTCAAGGGAAGTGACGATTTGGATGTTGAAGCGTTCGGCTTTGTGGAGGAGGCTCCAGGCGGTTTGGCCGTTGACTTGGTATTTATTGCAGAGACGGGCGGCGAGCTCGCGGCTGTTTGCGGCTGAGAACCAGTTGAGAAAGTCTTCGCGGCCGAGGCCGTCGGGGCATTCGCCGAGGAGGATGATGGTTCCGCCTTCGGTACAAGCGTGGCTGGCGGCCTCGAGCGTTTTGTGTGCCTGGATCAGGTTGATGTCGTGCGGATAGCCGCCGCAGCTAGCGATGACGACGTCGCGTCGCTCGGCAATGTGGACGGTGTGGTTGGCGGCGTAGGCTTCGCAGGCGGCACGGTGTGAGGTGACCCAGTCGCCGCAATATAGATCGACGGCGTTGCCAGCATCACCCACGATGGTGTTTATGGCAAATGCGGGATTTACGAGTGCGACGGCCTCCATGAAAGCTTCGTGGACGGCGTTGCCGTCGAGCACGCCCGTATCGACACCCGTTCGGCGGTCGAGCGTTGTGCAGTCAAATGCGAGTTTGTGCGTTTCAGACACCGTGCGGGCCGACGCCAAGCCCGGGCAGATCAGTTTGCGCCCGCCGGTAAAGCCGGCAAAGTAATGAAAATTGACACCGCCGACCAGGATGACGCGGTCATACATGGTGACGGCGCGGCTGAGCTCGATGGGTATGCCACGGCACGTCTCGCCGAGCCGGATGATCTGCGCGAGATCGCGGGGGTCGTGGTCGAGCGTTTTGATACGCTGGGCGATGAACGGGGTCAGTATCGCCTCTTTTTCGGCCTCGGTGACGCGGCGGTGGATGCCGGTCGCAAAGATGATGTTGATCTCGTGCGGTGCCGAGCCATTCGCGATCAGGCGGCGGACGAGGAGATTGACGATCTGTCCGGCGGCGGTCCTGCGTGTGGCGTCCGGCACGACGATCAGGACGGACTCGCCGGGCCGAACGATCTCTTCGATAACGGGCGTGTCGATGGGTGCATCGAGTTTTGCGTTGATCTCAGCGTCGGAGAGCGGCGGGGGTTCTGCTGCGGTGGTGAGGATTTGGAAGCGGGCGGCGTCGTATTCGACGGGGATCGAGGTGCGGCCGTATTTGAGATCGATCGTGGATAAAGACATATTCGCCACAGAGGCACAAAGTAATTCGAACAGGATGTACAGGATAGGCAGGATAAGAAAACCGAAATAAGGAGCTGTCGCTCAACATATCTTGTAAATCCTGTTTATCCTGTTAAGATTCCTCTCTCAGTTTCCGACTAGAACCCAGTCGCTATCGCTCCCGGTTCTGACCCGATCAGTAGCGTCTGAGCACGGAGCCGTTGCGGAGGGAGATTATGAATCCGGTGCGGTTGCCTCGGTCGTCGCCTACCTCGACGGCTACCTCGATCGACGGTGACGATATTTGCAGTTTGAACGCTCCGTCCGGCCCCGCAAAAGTATCGCGTCCGGCGGAGCGCACGATCATGCCGGGACGCGTGCGGCCGGTCAGGATGTGGACGTTGCCGCCTACGCGTTCGACTTTCCAGTCGCTGGCGTCGATCGACTGGCTTTCGCCCGCACGCACGACCATAAATTTCCACGCGTCGTTCCAGTTGGTGACCTGGCCCGAAACGGCGGTCGCTTTGATACGCCAATAATATACACCGGGCGAGAGGCCAGCCAGGCGAAACTCGCGTGCGGTCAGACCGTTGCGATCAACGAGGATCGAATCGGACGCAAAGATCGGCGAACGGGCGATCTGGACGTAATAGTTTTTGGCCGGATTGCCCTCGGCGTCTTGCCAGCTAAAAGCGACGCTCACCCCGCCGCCGCTATCGACGATCTGGGCGGAGTTTGACGGTGCCAGCGGACGCGGAGCGGCCATCAGGCGTTCGCGGGCGGAGAGTTGGCCGTTGTTGACCGTCGCGTATTGATTCTCGCCGATCACGGTCTTTTCGCCGCCGATCGTTGTCTCGACACCGCCGCGGCTGATGCGGATCTCGCCGCCGTTAGCCCCATCGGCGTTAAAGCTCGCGTCCGTCTTTGGCATCAATTGGTTTTCGGAATCGGCGACCTCGACGATGTTACGGGCGTCCGCCGTCTGATCATCGGTGCGGACATTTAGCTGGCCGTCGTCTAAGCTTACGCGTACATTTTTACCGCCAAACAGTGAAGTCGTGTCTTTGACGACGACGGTGCTGTTTGGCCCGATCTTATACGACGAGCCGTCGATCATCTGTATCGATGCCCGCCCGTCGGCTTGTGTCTGGATCGTGTCGCCCGCCATGACGAATGTTTCTTTGGTAACGAGTATCGTCTCGCGGGTCGCCGCACGGGTGACGCGGACCTCGCCTTCGAAAGAGATGATACGCGCCGCGTCTTTTGGTATTTCGACGTTATCTTTGGGGATAAACCAATTATTACGCGACGCGTACCACAATCCACCGCCGAGCGCCGCCAGCAGAACAACCGCCGCGATCACGCCGTAGATCGTGCTTTTGCGGATGTTCCACCAGTCGACGTAAAATTTGCGGTAGTTATTATCGTCCATCTAACGGGAGTTTATTCTTCGTCGGGCACATCTTCGATCACTACCGCTTTTTCTTTCGGCGGAAAGATCAGCGACAAGATTATCGCCGAAAATATCGCGGCTACGACCACGCCGAGCGAAATATTGATGACCGTCTGCTCAAATTCGTGGTTAAGATATCGCCTGACGAATACGGCAAAGCCCCCTTGGTTCTCCGCGCCGAGCATCATCATCGTGCCCTGTGCGGCGAGCGGCAGCAGCATCTTTACCCCAATAAAACTTAGCACAAAAGCGAGGCCATATTTCAAAAAATGAAAGCGGTCGGCAAGATCGGCGAGCAAGAAGAAAAAGGTCCGCAGGCCAAGGATCGCGAAAATATTAGAGGTGTAAACGATAAAACGGTCGGTCGTGATGCCAAAGATCGCCGGAATCGAATCGACCGCAAAGATCAGATCGGTAAATTCGATCACGATCAGTACTAGCAGCAGGAGGGTTCCGGTTTTGACGCCATCGACCACGGTGATGAATTTCTCGCCGTCGTAATGTTTGCTGATGCGGATGTATTTTGTCGCGAGTTTTACGATCGCGCTTTCATGCGGCTCAAAATTGTCCTCTTGGTTCTGAAACATTTTGAGGCCCGTGTATAAGAGAAACGCCCCGAAAATGTAGATGATCCAGTGAAACCGCTCGACCAGTTCGGCCCCGGCAAAGATCATCACCATGCGCATCACAAGCGCGCCCATGATGCCCCAAAACAGTACGCGGTGCTGAAATTTCTTTGGGACTTTGAAAAAGGTAAAGATCAGGAGGATGACAAAAAGGTTATCGACCGAGAGCGACAACTCGATCAGATAACCCGTCAGAAAGAGTTTTGCCTGTCCGAGTGCGATGCCCCAGTCGCCGGTGTGATTGCCCACTTGAAAATAGACAAACACATTAAATGCGAGCGCGAGCGATACCCACACGATGCTCCAAAGAATGGTTTCTTTCCGCGTCGGAGCGTGCGACTTGCGGTTTACGATACCGATATCGACAAACAGGGCCGTCAAAACGACTGCGAAAAACGATATCCAGACCCAATAGGGATGATCAACAGGTGTCATTAGTTAGCTAGAGTTCGTGTGGCTCTAGATGAATCTCTCAATTGTTTTGACGACGCGGCCGAGGCCGTCGGTGTCCGTTGGTGAAAAATCGTTCAATCTATCGCTATCGACATCGAGCACGCCAAAGACGCTGCCGTCGCGGCTCATAATCGGCACGACGATCTCTGACTTTGACGCCGTCGCACAAGCGATATGGCCAGGAAACTCGTCAACATTTGGCACGATCACAGTTTCCCGCGTCGTATAAGCGTGGCCGCAGACGCCCGCGCCAAACGCTATCCGCGTACATGCAAGCGGCCCTTGGAACGGTCCGAGAACAAGCTCGCCGTCTTTTGCCAGATATAATCCGACCCAGAAAAAGCCAAATGCTTCGCGTAGCACAGCCGCGATATTGGCGAGATTTGCGATCACGTCGGTTTCGCCATCAACGAGAGCCTCGATCTGAGGCACGATCTCGTCATAGATGGTCTTTCTGTCAGCATTTGCCGTGAACGCAAGCGATTCCGCCATAAACCCCAAGTTTAGCTTGTGCCAGCTATGCCGTGCAAATGATTTGCTGCCTCGGAAAATGTATAATTTCCGCGTGGACGCCACTCTAAAGATATTTGCGGTCGCTGTGGGCGGTGCTTTTGGTGCCGTCGCCCGTTATCTCGTCAACATATCGCCGCTAACGGGTGTGTTTGGCAAATTTCCGTTTCCGACATTTGTTATCAATATCGCCGGGTCGTTTTTGATCGGCTTTTTGATGATCGTTTTCGCGGATAAATGGGCGGTTAGTGAAAATGTGAGGATCGCCGTGATCGTAGGCTTTTTGGGAGCTTTCACAACATTTTCGACGTTTGAGATGGAGATCTATTCGCTTATCCGCGAACGCGAATTTATCATAGGATTTCTCTATTTATTCCTCAGCGTGTTTGTCGGATTTATCGGTGTCGTTGCTGGTATTGAGTTAGGCCGCCGGGTTTAGCCTCGCGCGCGCGGCTCGTACGATCTTTGCAGCGTCGCTCGCAGTTTCGCCAACCACTGTCAGATGTCCCATCTTGCGTCCCTTTCGTGGTTCCGTCTTGCCGTATAGATGCAGTTTTATATCCGGATCGCTCAGTGCGGCGGACCAATCAGGCTCACCGTTTTCCCAGACATCTCCAAGCAGATTTGCCATTGCCGCCGGACGGTAAAACTCGGTCGAGCCCAGCGGCAGTCCGCAGACGGCACGAAGCTGTTGCTCAAATTGCGATGTCACACACGGTCCAAACGTCAGGTGACCGGAATTGTGCGGACGCGGTGCAAGCTCATTTACCAGCAGTCTATCGTCTTTCGTCAGAAAAAACTCTACGCACAGCGTGCCGACGTAATCTAAAGTTTCCGCGATGCTTCGCGTGATCTCGACGGCGTTATTGTGCGTGGCTGTCGAAACGTTTCCCGGGGAGAACGAGATGTCGAGAATATGGTTTGTGTGTTCGTTTTCGATCACACCGTAATGTGCAAAGCTGCCGTCTTGGTCTCGGGCACAGACGACCGAGACCTCTTTTTCAAAATCGACAAATGCCTCGAGCACGGCGTCGTTGCCATTTAGGGCCGCAAACGCGGTCTCGATATCTTCGGCGGTTTTTGTCTTGCTCTGCCCTTTGCCGTCATAACCAAACCCTGCGGTTTTTAGAACGCACGGTGTGCCGAGTTCAGCGACTGCATTTTTCAGATCGTCGAGCGTTATAATATGTCGAAATGGCGTTACCGGAAAGCCATTGTTGGACAAGAATGTCTTTTCACGCAGACGGTTTTGCGTGGTGTGGAGTATCTCGCCCTTAGGAAAAACATCGATAAATTCCGCCGCTGCCTGTACGCATTCGGACGGCACATTTTCAAATTCAAATGTCACTACATCGACACTCTGAGCAAATGTTCTGACCTCATACAGGTTGTCATATGCCGCGACCGTCTCGATATCCGCGACTTGCCCGGTCGGCGTGTCGCTCTCCGGCGAATAGGTGTGCACGCGATAGCCCATCTTACGAGCCTCGATCGCAAACATCCGCCCGAGCTGCCCGCTCCCGAAAACGCCGATAGTTGAATTTGGAAGGATCACCTTAGACATTTTTTTTACTCGCAAGCCGTTCGCGGACCGCGTCGTTTCTTAGTTCGCGCAGGGCATCCGCAGCTATCCATCGACCCGCCTTTGTGCCTGTTGCCTTGATCCGCTCCGCGGACTCGATCGCTAAGGCATTCAGAGCGAAGTTTCGCTTGCCGATCTGACGAAGAGCCCAGTTTACCGCTTTCTTGACGAAATTGCGTTCGTCATCCGAATGTCGTTCGATCACAGGCAAAAAAGCCGTGAGCTTTTCGTTTGGAGCTTTTTTATCGTGCACAGCAAGATACGCCATCATCGAAAACCCGGCACGTTTTTCAAACTCGGGTTTACGCTCCGCCCACTCAAAAGCCTTGTCATACGCATACGGCGTGCGGCAAAACAGATAGCCGCAAGCGCCGTCAACGGTCGCCCAGTTATCAAAATCCGCGCACCACTCATCCATCTGCCTTGTTGTGACTTTCTTAGGATCGTCGATCAGAAACGCAACCGCACGGGCATCGTAGATACCGCTTTCCCACAAATGCATAGCAGTAGCGTGCCGGTCGGTGACGAGCTTTTTGACCTCGCGGGCAAATGCTTTTACCTCAGGAGTGCGAATGCCGAAAGACTTAGGAGTCTTTATTGCAAAACGCTCCATTCCCGCAATGAGAGCCGGGTCGCCGAGTTGACGCAGTTCATCTATTATCTCGTCAACGGTCATTAGGGTTTGGTTTTCAAAACTGCTTTGGTCTGTTTAGTACGAAATTTGTGCAGCTTTTGCCGTAGCTCGGGCCGCGAATTTGCCAAAATGGCGATCGCGAGCAGCGCGGCATTTTTTGCACCGGGCTGGCCTATCGCAAGCGTCCCGACCGGCACGCCTGCGGGCATTTGTGCAATCGATAATAGAGAATCGAGGCCTTTCAGAGCTTTGCTTTCGACAGGCACGCCGAGCACCGGCAACACGGTTTGCGACGCACACATTCCCGGCAGATGAGCGGCTCCACCGGCTCCGGCGATGATGACCTCGATCCCGCTTTCTTCGGCGGTCTTTGCAAATTCAAAAAGCAGATCAGGCGTGCGGTGTGCCGAGATGATCTTAGTCTCGTGCGCAACACCAAACTCTGTCAGCGTCGCGGACGCAACTTCCATCGTCGGCCAGTCAGTCTTGCTGCCCATGATGATAGAAACTATAGGTTTTGCAGCTTTTTTTGCCATTTAGATTTTTGCAAGCTCCGTGCGAACGACCGACTCAAATTTGTCCCAGGCGCGGACGGGGCTTCGCCAATAGCGGATGATGCCGTCGCGGCCGATCACTATGTTTTTAGGATAACCGGAAAATACAAAAGCTTTCATCGCCTGTTCGGCGTCGGGTGCGTGGGTGTAATCAAACCTTTCTTTTGCGATATATTTTTTGACACTGTCTGCCGTGTCGGCGGTCATGGCGAGGAAGATAACATCCTCACGATCGACAAACTTAGCCCGTAGATCGTTCAACTTTGGCTCTTCTCTGATACACGCGGGGCAGCCGATGAACCAAAAGTTGAGGACGATGACCTTGCCTTTCAACTCGGCAGATCTTAGCGTCTTTCCGTCTATTGTTTTTGCTGTAAAATCAGGTGCGGCCATCCCCTCTTGCGGCACCTTTTGCAAGCGAAATTCTATCGTTCCGTCATCGAGCGTTGTGACAACGGTCGCGTCGCGCAAATGAAAATTTGCCATCCGGATATCGACAAATTCGTTATTCGACATCTGATTTCCGTACGAGTCGCGAAAGATCTCTCGCGGCGGTCTTGGTGCGGCGGGCTGGGCAAATGTGAGCGACACAAATGCGCAAAACAGTGCTACCAATACGAAAATTCGATATGTGGCTGGCAATTTCATAAACGAAATAGCAATATTTTTGAATGCCAAATTTACCTTTTGGCCCGCGCGACTTAATATAACGTTAATTACTGAGTTTACTAAACAGTCCCTGCGATTGAAACAGGGGCCGTTATTTTGTAGTGAAAATTGAGCAGTAAATATAATAAAAATGACCGAAAAATCAAAGATCTATTACACACTTACCGACGAAGCTCCCATGCTGGCGACACATTCTTTTTTACCGATCGTTAAAGCTTTTACGAAATGTGCGGACATTGAGATAGAGGTGCCGGATATCTCGCTGTCGGGGCGCATTTTGGCAAATTTTCCTGAATATTTGACCGAAGATCAAAAAACGCCGGATGCACTTGCCGCATTGGGGGAACTTGCCACAAAACCTGAGGCCAACATCATAAAATTGCCAAATGTGTCGGCCTCAGTGCCGCAACTCGAAGATGCCATCGCTGAACTGCAGAAACAGGGTAACGCATTGCCAAATTATCCGGTGGAACCAAAGACGGACGAAGAAATATCCATCAACAAAAAATACGCAAAAGTGCTAGGCAGTGCCGTAAATCCTGTATTACGAGAGGGCAACAGTGACCGGCGTGCGCCGAAAGCCGTCAAGAATTACGCCAAAGCCAATCCGCACCGGATGGGAACGTGGGCTCCGGATTCAAAAACGTCGATCGCTCACATGACTACCGGAGATTTTTTTGGAACTGAAAACTCGACGACCATTGAAAATGACGGCAAATTTAAGATCGTTTTCTACGGCAATGACGGTTCGGAAAAGGTATTGAAAGATCTATCGCCATTAAAGGCCGGTGAGGTGATCGATTCGTCGGTAATGACGCTTTCGGCTTTGCGATCTTTTGTCGAGGACGCGATCAACGAGGCCAAGGAAAAGGATGTTTTGCTGTCGGCACACCTAAAAGCCACGATGATGAAGATCTCGGACCCGATAATTTTTGGGGCGATCGTCGAAGTATATTTCAAAGACGTCTTTGAAAAATATAAGGACACATTTGCCAAGCTTGAGATCGATCCAAACTACGGTCTGGCAACACTCAATGAAAAGATCGCCGGACACCCGCAAGAGGCAGAGATCAAGGCGGACATTGCAAAAACGATTGCGGGCAGTGCAAAGCTTGCGATGGTCAATTCGGACAAAGGTATCACGAATTTTCACGTGTCGTCGGATGTGATCGTCGATGCGTCGATGGCGGCTTTGGTTCGCGGCGGCGGCAAGATGTGGAACGCCGACGGCGCGGAAGAAGACAGTGTCTGCATCATTCCGGACCGTACATACGCTCGTTTTTACGATGCGATCGTGCAGGACATGAAGCAAAACGGTGCGATCGATCCGAAAACTTTTGGTTCGGTTCCTAACGGCGGACTGATGGCGCAAAAAGCTGAGGAATACGGCTCGCACGACAAGACGTTTCAGATGGCGGGTGATGGTGTGGTCAAGGTCGAGGACGTGAACGGAAATGTCCTGCTATCACAATCGGTCCAAACCGGCGATATTTTCCGTATGTGCCAGACCAAAGATGCTCCGATCCGCGACTGGGTAAAACTTGCCGTGAACCGTGCGAGGCTTTCCGATACGCCGGCCATTTTCTGGCTTGATAGCGATAGGGCACACGACCGGCAGATCATCAAAAAAGTCGAAGAATACTTAAAAGATCACGACCTGACTGGCCTCGATATTCGCATTATGGACGTGCAGGACGCAATGCGTGAAACGCTAAAACGCGGGCGTGAGGGCAAGGATACGATTTCCGTTTCGGGCAATGTTTTGCGTGATTATTTGACGGATATGTTCCCGATCCTTGAGCTTGGGACATCGGCAAAGATGCTCTCGATCGTGCCGCTGATGAACGGCGGCGGGTTGTTCGAAACCGGTGCCGGAGGCTCAGCCCCCAAACACGTCGAGCAATTTACAAAAGAGGGTTATCTTCGATGGGATTCGCTCGGCGAATTTCTCGCTTTGCAGGCAAGTTTTGAGCATCTGGCTCAAACTCAAGACAACAAAAAAGCCCAGGTTTTGGCGGATGCGTTGGATGCCGCAAATGCAAAATTCCTCGCTACCGACAAATCGCCCGCGAGGAAAGTCGGCGGGATCGACAACCGCGGTTCGCATTTCTATCTCGCAATGTACTGGGCGGAAGCTCTTGCCGCTCAAACTGCCGACGCCGAGATCGCCGCAATATTTGCTCCTGTCGCAACTGCGATGCTGAGTAATGAAGTATCGATCAATGAAGAATTGATCGCCGCCCAAGGCAAACCGCAGGATATTGGTGGCTATTACCATCCGGATACGGCAAAGGCATACGCCGCGATGAGATCGTCTGCGACATTGAACGCGATCGTGGACGGGATCTAGAATAAGCAAAGAAAAGAATTTTAGCCACGAATTACACGAATATCACGAATGGGAGGCCTTATCTCTTTATTCGTGCCATTCGTGCCATTCGTGTAATTCGTGGCTAAAATTCTTTGGTCCGGACCAGATGGACCAAGGTGGACCAAAAAAACTAATCTTGCCGCTCTGACGGGAAAACGGGGCGGGTTGCACCCGGGTTTTCGGGTGATGTGTGTCGGTGGATGATCTTCCAGTCTTTGCCGATCAGTTGGAAAACGAGTGTCATGCGGCCTGAGGAATCTTCGAGCTTGCCGTCGTATTCCTGTGTCTGCTGCCATTTACAGGAGACATAGGCCGCAGTTTTCCCCAACATCTCGACTTTTATGCCGGTGGTTTCAAGCGTCACGTTTTTGACGTGAGAAAAGGTGGCCTCGACGTTTGACTTGATCGTGTCCCAACCGCGTGTTGAGGTGCCGTTGTTGTTGTGGATCAAAAGGTCGGGGCTCTTATTGTATGCGGCCATCACCTTATCGGCGTCGACCTGTTTGATGCCGTCGATCAGACGGTCAAAAGCCGCGCGGACGTCTTTTGCAGGATCGACCTTTGCTCCCGCCGACTTTTGGCTAAAACCGGCAACCGTCAGCACTAGAATGAATAGAGAAATAAATGCAGTTTTTTTCATATCGGTAAACCTCTAAACGAAATGTTAGACGGTCGCGGATTTGAAATCAACAAAAACCGCACCCCGGCGCACGATTTGGTGACGAAAGTGTATATTTTGCACTATTTACGCGTCAGACCAAGATAATGGTTTGAACAAAGACCAATAAATACAAGCATTTGAACGAAGTATCCCGTCATTAACGCGAACGGTATGATTATTGCTTTAAAGACGACTAAAGGCTGTTATCTTAGGATCCGGCTGCTTTCCCTAAGGATAAAAAAATTAATGATCAGATCGGAGGAAACTCTTATGCGTAGTTTGGCAAAGATGTTTTGGCTCGCCGTTTTTGCGGTATGCAGCGTCAGTTTTGTATTTGGTGCGGGATCACCTGCACAAACTATCAATTTGCCGGAGGGTGGGTTGAATGCCGTCGTTGAAGATGATACTGACCCTGAGGTGACGGACCGCGTCGCACGTATCAGTTTTGTCAGCGGTGAGGTCAAGATACGCCGCGTCGGTAGCGAAGATTGGGAAAAAGCGGTGCTAAATTTGCCGCTTATCGAGGGCGATCAGATCGCGACCGGTGACGATGCCCGTGTCGAGATGCAGTTTAACAGCTATCTGCACGTGCGGCTTGATGAAAATGCGTTTCTAAAATTCTCAACGCTTAAGTACGACGGTGTCGCTCTCAGCTTGTCACAAGGAACGATGGGCGTCCGCGTGACAGACCTGCAAAAGGCAGGCGGTTTTTTTGAGATCGATGCACCTAATACGACCGTCGCAATTCAAAAGGCCGGTTCGTACCGCATCGATGCCGGGCAAGCGGGGGATCAAGATCTGCGTGTTAGCGTTGCAAGCGGCGGCGAGGCACGCGTTTATTCGGACAACGCCGGGTTTACACTCAAGAGCGGCCGGGGTGCAAGAATATTTATCGACGGTGCGAATGCCGGCGAGTGGGAAACGCTTGATGTAGCGCGATTTTCCGACGATTTTGAAAGCTGGTCGCAGGACCGCGATTCTACGATCGCCAAACGTATGAAAGACGCCTATTACGACAAATATTACGATCAGGACATCTACGGTGCCGACGACCTTAACGGCTATGGCGACTGGGTCCACACGGTCGATTACGGATATGTCTGGCAGCCGTACACGACATCGATAAATAGTTATAACGATTGGTCGCCGTATCGCTACGGACATTGGCGTTGGCTCGGCAACTATGGCTGGACGTGGGTCAATGACGAGCCGTGGGGCTGGGCGACGTATCATCACGGACGCTGGATACATTTCCGTGGCCGCTGGGTCTGGGCTCCATATGGATACTATCGCCAGCGACGCAGCTGGTGGTCACCGGCAATGGTCGTTATTAACGTTATTAGCACAAACGTCTATTGGTATCCGCTACCATACAACTGTAACTATAACGGTTGGTACCGTCGCCCTCGAGGCGGCGGTTGGGGCGGCAACGGCCCGGGACATGGCGGTGGAAACATCAGGACCGACCCCAATGCGAAAGGCGGCGGCAAGACCGACCCCAACGCGAAAGGCGGTGTTAGGCAAAATCCAGGTGCTACGCCTCCAATAGGTGTAATAACTGTTTCGGACGACGAATTTGGCACAACAGCCAAAGGCGGACGTCGAGCCCCGACACTGATAGCGAAAGAGATATTGTCAAAAGACCCTACAACCATTTCGGTGCCAAATCTACCCGACCCGACAGCTAGAAAACGCCCGATGGACAGGGAAATAATCGCAGTAAAACCGCGAATCGAGCCGACAACAAAAATAGGTGCCGCAACACGGCAAAACGACAAACCGCTCGACCAAGAGCTGCGTCAAAAACGCATTTACGGTGATCGTCCTGTGGTCGTTCGCACCGGGCCGGTGACAAGCGGTGAACCGACAGATAAGCGTCAAACTGGCGCGGTCGAGCGGCAGCCGATCAAGCGTGATTATCCAATAGTGACCACGCGTGAACCGCTAGATACGCCCCAGGAAAAACCGCGTGAGCAGCCGACAGTGCGGCAACCGAGGAAGGACCCTGTGCCCGAATATAAACCGCCTGTCGGTCAAAAGCCGAGGCAGGATCCGCCGGTCTATTCGCCGCCTGTCAGGATAGAGCCGCGTCGCGATCCGCCGGTTCGCCAAGAGCCGCGAAAAGATCCGCCGCGAAGCGAGCAAAAGCCGACGGATAAGCCCGCTCGTCAGCCTGATAATGATAGGAAAAAGGACAACCGGTAAATAAAAAAGCTCTGTGAGAACATGTGTCTCACGGAGCTTTTTATTAGTAGGTAGCAGAGTCCCGCACGGAATAAGGGCGTTACGCGTTGCTTAGATCTATCACCCTTACTTCGTGCGGTATTCTGCCTATGGTCAATCAGAAGTGGTAAAAATATTGCGGTCGATCTGTGCCGGATTGCCGATCACGACAAAGCGAATATTTTTAAGGTACGTCTGCGACACTCGCTGGACATCGGCGGGTGTGACGCTGCGGATGCGTTCGAGAAATTCCGCAGATCTACGCCAACCGCCGCCGATCAATTCGTAGGTGGCGAGTTCGGCTGCCTGTGCGGCATTTGTCTCTTGCTTGATGTAATATGTGGTCAGAAAAAATCCGCCTGTCTCTAAAATGTCCGTCTTGTCGACGGGTACGGTCTGCATCTGGCGGATCTCCGTCAACATCAGGCTAACAGCACGGTTGGCTTCGACGGCGGAAACTGAGATGTTTGCGGTGTTTGCCGCCATATTGCTCATCTCGGCGCCGGGGGCATAAGAGAGATTGTTTTTGACGCGAACCTCCTGGAAAACCCGTCGAGCGAGTATAGAAACCGCCACGCGCATCGCGTAATAATCCGGATCCTTTAGTGCCGGTGCTGCGAAAATGCCCTCGACATAATTTGTCTGCAAAGCTCTAGATGTTACGTCCAATGTCGGTTTGGTAAAGCTCATCGAAGGGACAGGTTTTCCCTTGTAAGCACCGCGCGGCAGCTTGCCAAGTGTGGCAGCGATCATTTTTTGAACAGCGGCAGCATCTACGTCGCCAACGATGACCAGCAGCAGCTGCGAGGTCTGCATTATTTTTTGATGATAGGCACGCAGATCATCGGCCTTGAAACGGCTGACGGTGTCGATGGTGCCGTTCGGGTCATTTGCGTAAGGGTGGCCGGCGTAGATCACTTTGCTTTCGAGCGATGCGAGTGAGCCCTCGGGCGTATCGTCGGTCCCGCGCAAGCCCGTCAAGATCCTTTCGCGGACCAATTCGACATCGTCGTCGGCAAAGCCCGGATTCATCACGAGATCAGCGAAAACTTTCCATGACCTCTCAAAATGCTGTCGGGTCGATGCCAGCGACATAACGCTGTAATCCTGATTGCTCCCGGCACCGACATTACTCGCGGTCCCCGAAAACTCTTTACGCAATGCCGCTCGCGGAAAGCTCTTGCTACCCTCAGCCGCGACGTTAAGCGTCATGCTTTCGATCCCAACGGTTGCGGGGGTCAAATTTTGAGCCCCGCCGCGAACAAACAGCCCGGCGGCGATGGTCGGCGAGCTCGGACGGCTTTTGACCAACACCTTGAGGCCGTTGACCTCAAATTCGGTCACCGAATCGGTCGAAGATCTTGCGACCTGTGCAGAGATGGTGGCCGCCGAAAAACAGAGGGCAAGCAGTAGAGCGGGGCTTACGTTAAATTTTCTCATCATTATTTACCTCCGGTCAGGTCGGCAGGCGTTAGTTTCGCTTGCTGTTGCAGCCCGGTCGAGATCAATGCGACCCCGATATGCGGCTTATTTTGAATATATGTTTTGATATACCGGACGATGTCGGCACGCGTGATCGCACGCAGATTTTTTTGATATCCGCGATAATAATCGACGCCGGTCGATGACCACCAAAAGCTGAGGGTGTGTGAGTATTCGCTCAGCTTTTCGCGGCGGTACAGATCCTCGGCTTCGAGCAAGGTCTTGGCGTTTTCTAGCTCTTCGTCGGTGAAATATGTCGGGTCGGTAAATTTGTCGATCTCAGCGTAGAGCGTCTTTAACGCCTGTTTTGCCTTTTCCGGAGAGGTCACCAGCGTCATGCGGATCGGCCCGACGTTGCGCTGCGTGTAATAATGCACCGACGTTGATACCGCCAAGTTCGAATCGATCATCGTTCGCTGCAGACGCGAATTTGGCTGTTCGACAATATACGAAAAGACATCGGCAGCGTAGGTCGATCTGTCATCGACGCCGATCGAAGGGCCGTGCCAGCCGATCTGCATAATGATATTGCTGACGGGTTGCTCGACAATGACGCCTTCGCTCTTTGTCAGCGGTGGATGCTGCACCATCGGAAACTGCTTGAAAGGGTCGGGCGCACGTTGCCAGTCTGAGAACAGCTGCCCGGCAAGCTCAAAAACCTTCTGCGGATCGACGTCACCGGTCACGATCAACGCCGAATTATTTGGCACATAATAGCGCGACTGGATTAGCCGCATTTTTTCTGTCGTTGCAGCGGCGACAGTTGCGCTCGTGCCGCCGGGCTGCTTTCGCGTAGGATATTTGTAAAAGAGCTTGTCCATCATCGTCTTTTCCAAATAAAGCCCGGGCTGCGACTCGTGGCGGGTCAATTCGGCCAAAACAACATCGCGTTCGCCCTTAAACTCGTCCTCGTCAAAGACCGGAAAACGTATCGAATCGCGGATAAACCTCATTGCCGTTGTCAGATGCGGCTGCGTGGTGGTGAAGTAATAATTGACCACCTCTTCGTGCGTTTCGGCGTTATTGACGATGCCGATCTGGTCGATCTCATTTAGATAACTGACATCTCCGATCACGGATTTTAGCTTGATCTGCGGGCCGCATACCTGCTGGCCGAACGGGCTCAACGGGCCCTGACGCATTGCCGCTTCGCATTGGCCGATCATACGGGCACTGTTTGGCTTAAAGAACATGTGTTCATAAAGGTGCGACAGGCCGTTCAACTCGGGCGTTTCGGTAAATGAACCGTTGCGTACCGCGATCTCGACCGTCACGAGCGGGACCGAGTTGTCGGGCAAAACGATGATCTCAAAGCCGTTTGGCAGCACTTTGTTGACGAACGGGATCTCGATGCCCTTTTGCGTCGCTGCGGGCGGGGTGACCTGTGCCAAAGCGGCGTTTGCAAAGCTCGCTAAAATTAAAAATATTGTTATTGTTCTTTTCACGTAAGCCCTTTTTGGCCGCCGGAGAGGTGCGGCATTTGTTAATGTCAGTGTCGTCTAATAATCTACCACAAGGAGTAAATAACTATGGAACGCGATAATTTGATGCACGGCGCCCGCACGGCGTTGAATACAGATATGGATACCCGAGCCTGGGCGGAGAATTTTCTTAAAGAAAAAACACGCACAGAGAATACGCAGATGAGCGAAGAAGAGTTTGAAAAGTACTGGAAATACCACAAACCGGAGATAATGCATGCGGGAGCGGCTGAGGCGATGAGTGCCTATCGGCAAAGTAAAAAGTAAAAAGGTAAAAGGCAAAACCGGAGCTTCCGATTTTGCCTATTTACTTTTGCCTTTTGACTTGGAGTCGTTAGACGCCGGGCATTGCTTTCTTAAGCGGTTTCAATATCAGGAACAGAACCACTGCCATGAATAACGCCATGCAGGCGAGGACGATGAAGAACGACGACTGGAGCCAGATGTCCCAGAAAACACCGATCTGCGTCAGTTTGTTGCCGATAGCTGTGGCGACGAACCATCCGCCCATGAGCAGCCCGCGTTTGCTGATCGGGGCGACCTTAGACACCAAGGACAATCCCATCGGCGACAGCATCAGCTCGCCGAGCGTCACGATCATGTAGGCAAAGATCAGCCAAAATGCGGACACGCGGAATAGGTGCGAAGTTTGCAGGAATTTGTCCTTATGAGCATCGCCCTGTCCTGGAGCGACCTTGTTAACAGCCGCAATTAGTCCGTCACCGCCTGAGGTTTTAACCTTAGTCGCTTCGTCGGTGGTGGTCGAGAATTTGACGCCGTCGATAGCGTTTTTGCCATCGTCTTTCTTAGCCGACATTAGCTTGTCCATCACATCTTGGGGAACACCCGCAGAGACAAGATTTTTCGCTACGCGTTCGTTGATACGAAATTCACCCGAAGCGATCTGATCGGCCGTTCGGACCGATTTTTCACCTATGTAAGCACCGTACCCAAGCACCAGGAACGACAAGCCCGTCAGCGTCATACCGATAGCCATTTTGGTCGGTGTTGCGGGTTCTTTGCCGCGGCGTGACAGGAACCCCCAAAATGCGACCAACGGGAACGTAAGAATAAGGATCCAGATCGCGTTGATCGAATTTGAGATCGTGCCGGACACGTTCCAATCAGTGTTGTCGTCGGCAAAATAGGTGATCGTCGAACCGTTTTGATGGAATACCATCCAAAACACGATGACGATCAAAAACACTACGATCAGCGCCATGATGCGCTTGCCTTCGGAGACGGTGTTCATCAGATCGGTCGCTTTCTGCGACACGCTTCGCTCGCCTCCTTGATCGCTAACGTCATGCGGCGGTGCGTCAACCGCGGTAGCGGCCGCATCAGCCTGTTCGCTGGCGGAAAGCGCATGTTTGTTATCCGCCATCTTGACCATGTCGCGGAAATACCAGAGAACGGCAACCGAGATGACCATTCCGAAAGCTGCGACTGCAAACGCAACGTGAAAGCCCCAATAAGCACGGACGATCTCCATCACGATCGGGGCGAGAGCGGCACCGACGTTGATGCCCATGTAAAAAATGTTGTAGGCACGGTCTTTGAGCGGGCTGCCCTCGGGGTAGAGGTTACCGACCATCGTCGAGACGTTTGGTTTGAAGAATCCGTTACCGATAACAAGGAAAGTGAGAGCGAGATAAACGGCCCAGATCGCCGGTATCGAGAGCGTCGCGTGACCGGCCATAAAAAAGAATCCGCCGATCATCACCGCTTTTCGATATCCCGTAAATCGATCGGCGATAAAGCCGCCAATGAGCGGGCTGAGGTAAACGAACATCAGATATGTCGAGTACAGCCACGTCGCCTCGGATGCCGTCCAGCCAAAACCCTCCTTGGGGTCGCGTAAATACAGTGTGAACAGTGCGAGCATCGAGTAGAACGAAAATCGTTCCCACATCTCGGTCGCGAACAGTACGGCCAGGCCTTTAGGGTGCTTTTGCGAAGCATCGGCAGTTATCGTTTGTGCATTTGCGCTCATCGATTTATTTCCTTTAGAAGTTTAAATTTACGGAAGAGTTAGGCAAAATATAGCAGATATCTCAAAATAACGGAAAGAAAACTATGCAGAAGTCAATTTTCTCCATGGCGTTCGTCTTAGAGGTATTCAGCAAAAGGCCTAAGCTCGAAAAAACAAATTGATGGAATTATTCCAACAGCTCGGAGCCGAGATAGAAAGTCTCTGGCTCGAACAAAACTACAATGAGGACCTATTGCCGGCGATAGCAAAAGATGCTTTGATCCGTGCCGATCTGCCGTCAAAATTGTCAGCGTGGGACGTCGTCGAATGGGCACTATCGGAATACGAACTGCCTCGACAGCGTGACCTCGGCGGCAGGTTTGCCGATCCGCCGATCACGATTTTTTCCGGGCTGCGATTTCACATTGATGTTTATTTTTGGTTTGAAGGGACGACCGCGACCCATGAGCATTCATTTTGCGGGGCCTTTCAGGTGCTTTTGGGGTCGAGCATACATAGCTGGTACCAGTTTGAAACGCATCAGGCGATCAATGCATTCACGCAACTTGGCGAGATGCGGCTCAAAGAATGTCAATTGCTAAATGTAGGTGACGCACAGGAAATATGGGCAGGCAGCCAATACATCCACGCTTTGTTTCACCTCGATCAACCCTCTGCGACGATCGTTGTGAGAACCGACCGTTCACCGCTGCACCCACCGCAGTTTTCTTATCACAAGCCCGGTTTTGCGATCGACCCATTTTTTGAGCAAGACACTATTATTAAGAAATTGCAGATGATGGGGACTCTCATTCGTGCAAAACGAGATGATGCGGATGAGATCATACGAAAGATGCTGGCTGCGAGCGACCTGCAAACTTCGTACACGATACTGTCGCATTTGCGTCGTTTACTTAAGGCAAATCAGATCAGTCAACTCTTTAAGCTTGCGGGGCCAAAAGAGCATTTTGATAGTTTTTTGCGGATGGTGATCGATAGACACGGGGCCGGCGGCGAGGTACTAAAAGCTGTTTTTGAGAGAGACGATATGCTCGACCATATCCTCGAGCGGCGCAGCTTTGTCGCGGACCCTGAGCATCGGTTTTTTATGGCATTGCTGCTCAATGTCGATGAACGCGAACGGATCTTTTCGTTGATAAACCAACGCTTTCCCAATGTCGATCCGATCGAAAAGGTGCTCGATTGGGTGTTTGACCTATCTCAGACACGCGTCGTCGGGGTCGAGGTGTCAAATGCGTTGGGTATACCTGATTTTGGTGATAATGAAATGTTCGTGCTGGAACATTTGCTGTACGGCAAGTCCGATGCCGACGTCATCGCCGCTGCGGAATCAGGTACAAGCACCGATGATCTCACGGCTAGCATCCAACGGATCCGAAATGCCGTCATTTTCCGCCCGCTGCTCTCATAAACGGCAAGCGGTTTGCGCGTACCAATCGATTAAATTAAACTTTTCCTTTATGCCCCTGTAGCTCAACGGTTAGAGCAGCAGACTCATAATCTGTTGGCTGTAGGTTCGAATCCTACCGGGGGCATACTCAAAATTTGTGAATAAAAACAAAAAAGGCTCCGAAGAGCCTTTTTTCTGTTTGGTTTGAGGTCGGATCAGACCGCCGGGGCGTCTTTCTTTTCTTTCGCGTGGGCACAGCATGCACATGAGTGGCCTTTGCCGTCAGCTTTCATTTTGTGCTTCATGCCGACATCCGTTTTATGGTCGGCCTTGCCGTTCATCATTGGGCATGACTCGCCATTTTCCATCTTCATTTCGCCATGCTTTTTCTGTGCGGCATCGCCCTTCATCATCGGGCACGACTCTGAACCCTCGGTTTTCATCATGGCCATTGCTACATCGCCTTTTTTCATCGGGCATGAATCACCGCAACAGTCACAATTTTCGTGTTTCGCTACGGTATCTGCCGACGCGTTTTTGTCCTTCATCGGACACGAATCACCTTTGCAGCAGGATGCGGTAGCGACCGCATTTGACGTGGTAGTAGTGTTAAGCGCGTAGACCGCGATCGCCAGCCCAAAGACGAGCATGGCTGAACCAATAATAAATGTCCATTTTTTCATAACAAACCTCCGATCTCAGACTAGCATTATGGCACATATCTGCGGTGACATGGGTCACAATTATTAAACATTAAATCTAAAATCCACGACATCGCCGTCCTGCATGATGTACTCCTTGCCCTCGAGACGGGCGAGGCCTTTTTCGCTGGCGGCTTTGCGGCTGCCGCAGGCGACGAGGTCGTCGTAGCCGATGATCTCGGCGCGGATAAAGCCGCGTTCGATGTCGGTGTGGATCTCACCCGCAGCGGCGGGAGCCTTGGTCCCGATCGGGATCGTCCAGGCTCTCACTTCTTTTTCGCCTGCCGTTAGGAAACTCATCAGGCCGAGCATGTGATAGGCGGCTTTGATCAATTTGTCGACACCGCTGGACGCGAGGCCGAGGTCTTTTAGGTATTCGTCACGCTCGGCGGGATCGAGAGCGACTAGCTCGGCTTCGAGCTTGGCACAGATTACGACGACATCGGCGTTTTCGCTTGCGGCGTGTTTCATTACCGCCTGGACGTGGACATTACTCTCCGGGTC
>JBEBGA010000191.1:0-6236 GCA_040081695.1 Pyrinomonadaceae bacterium | reverse complement strand
GAACGATGCCAAACACAAGCGACTCGGTCGGCGTGACCTTGCTGGTTGGCAGCGGCCGCGTCGAGGTGCGCTCCATTAGCTTGTCGATATCGCGTTCCCAATATTGGTTGAGTGTCGCGACGCCAAATGCAAGCAATGCGATCGCGATCATCGAGTGGGCAAACAGAACGTAATCAAAAGGCGCTCGTGAAGCGAGGTAAAAACCGGCCGCTGTCGTTAATACAAGCAGTACGGCGATGCGCGGCTTGGTCAGTTCGACAAAGGCCGCGACGCGTTCCCGCCCCCCTATGGCCTTTGTTTCGTTGATATCGGCAGAGACTGTTTTCATTGAGTTATTAACTGACGCAAAACCTTAATGGAAAGAATAACGTCTAACAAAGGTATTTCCAAATTTCGCATCGATAACGGTTATTTACTACACATACAAGCGGAACTTATTTTCAACCGGATGACAAAGTAGAACCGCTAAGCTATTCTTCTTGATAAAGATGTCTGCTGCCGAAGATTCAATCAAACCGCGACCCGTTGTGACGCGAAAATCAGCCCCGATCCTCAATCGTTTTCTCGATTTTGTCAGCTCGGTCAGATTTGGCGTGGTTCAGCTCTGTATGCTCGTCGTACTGGCTTTGATCGGGATGCTGGTGCTGCAGCAAAACGTTGACGGTTTTGATGCATATTACGTCTCGTTGACTCCGTCGGAAAAGATCGTCTTTGGCTATCTCGGTTTTTTTGACATCTACCACAGTTGGTATTTCAACTTACTGCTACTGACCTTGTCGCTCAACATCATCCTAGCGTCGATCGACCGCTTCCCCTCGGCTTGGAGTTATATTGTAAAGCCCAAGGTGAAAGGTACAAAGGGTTGGCTGCTGGCGCGCAAAGATAGCGAGACCCTTGAGTTTGGCGAACGTTCGTCTGATGAAACAAAAGACGCGATTCAAAAAGAGTTTGCGGCTAACGGTTATAAGACGACCGTTACCGAAGATAAAGGCGTAGCCTTTGTTTTTGGCGAACGTGGTAAATGGAACCGCCTTGGTGCATACATCGTCCATGTTTTTCTACTAACACTGTTCTTAGGGCATTTTGTTGCGTTACAAACGGGGTTTGATGCGGATGTCAGAATGATGCCCGGGGCGACGACAACCCAGATCCAATTGATCCAATTTAATCTAGATAAGAAAGAACGGTTTAACGTCAACCTTCCCTTTTCGATCGAGTGTACCGACGTTCAGCAGCGCCTGATCAATGAACAAGGCAACATCGACGTTACGAACACGCTCGATTGGCGTACGCAGATCAAGATAGATGACCCCGCCTACGGCGTCACCGTAGCAGATGTAAGCCTCAACAAACCATACAGTTATCGAGGCTACCGCTTCTTTCAGGCTCAGACCATCCCGGTCGGAAATGCCCGCGTGATAAAGCTTGCTCTCACGCCGGAGAGCGGAGGCCAACCGATCGCTGTAGAGATCCCGCGTAATGGCCAGACCGCATTGCTCGATGGAACACAGGTAGAGTTTGACGAGTTTATGCCGGATTTCGTAATGGGTAGTGATGGCAAGCCGGATACGCGTAGCGGCGAATACAATCAACCCGCTGCGATTCTTAACGTCACGCCGCCAAACGGCGAGCGGACTAGGGTTTTTGCGATGCCCGCAAGCATTGCGGACAGGATCCCGATGGGCAATGCAAAACTTGGCTACAAATGGCGGCTTGCAGAGTTTGAAAAATCACCGCTTGCACATATCCTCTCGATCAAATACGACCCGTTCGAGGCTGCATTTATCGCTTGGTACATCGGCGGATTTGGCCTGATCGGAGCCTTAGCGTTCGTATTTTTCCTTTCGCACAAACGCATCTGGGCGCATATCGAAAAACGCGAAGACGGTACTACTGAGGTTGTATTGGCGGGCGAGGCCAACCGCAATCAATTAGGATTTAGTGACAAGTTTAAAAAGATCGCTGGCGATCTGAAACGTAAGTAACGAGGATATTATGGAAGAGCTAGAAGAACCACAGGAACAAACTAGTTGGAAAGCTTTTATTCCCGCGATCTTGGTTATCGTCGGAGCATTTGTAATGCTGGGCTTGCGCCTGCAGATCGGCGGCGGTTTTATATCTGACACGGCGTTGATGATGCTTGCCCTCGCTTGTTACATCATCGCTGCCCTTTTCCAACTCACAAACCTCTACGCACCGTCATCTATGGCCGAAAAGATCGGCTTTTACGGAGCGGCACTCGGGGTGTTTTTCAACCTCTCGACCTGGCTCGTGCGTTGGGTCAATGCGTATCAAAACGAGATCGCAATTATGCGCGAAAGCGGGAATATGACAACCCCGTGGCTCTTTCGGTATGTTCCGCTGACCAATTTGTACGATTATAGTATCGGCTTCGCGTTTGGTGCAGGGTTGGCCACGCTTTTGCTCTCGACCCGTAAGAGTTTTAGAATACTCGGAGCTTTCACCTTGCCTTTAGCTGCTCTGATCCTTACGCTGGCTCGATTTATCGGTGGTGAATTTATCAATCTGCCTCCAGTGCTCGATTCATATTGGCGACCTATCCACGTTGGCGATGCCGCCCTCAGCTATGGCGTAGCGCTTGTATGTTTTGGCGTAGCGGTAATGTATCTGCTCAAAGACGGCATCAAGGTCGAGGCGATGGCGATATGGTCAAGTATCTTCTCGATCTCTGTCATCGCTACCATCAGTAAATTCTCTGTCCTTACAGAATTTGTTTATCGGGCCGGATTGTTCTTGCCGGGGATAGGCAATGGCAAACCTTTTTCGGCTCCGTTTCGCCTAGAGGTTCCATACGTTGGCCCTGTGTTGGTGATAGCCGTTCTCCTACTGCTTGGGACGATAATAGCTTTCTTGCTCTACATTTATCAGAACAATGACAAGGCCAAGCTTTTCGGGCACTATTTACTCAAGGCAGCATTTGCCGCACAACTGATCTCGCTGGCAATACTAATTGTGGGGATCAAATCGAATGCGGATGTGCCAGCACGTCTCCAAGCCCAACTCACCAAGGATCCCACTCAGTACGTCACGGCCGGTATGGCGATGTCCGAGAACCAGCAGCTTACGGTGCAAGAACTGTCGGCAATGACCTCAAAGGAATTTGATCAGATGGGCCGAGCCTATATTCAGGCTAACGGCAGCAAGATGTTCATGAGCATGAACACAAATCCGGTCGAGATCGCGGCCCTGCTTACTGCTTTGGTCGGAACGTTGTTTATTTTATTTTTCAGTTTTAAGACCGAGAAATTGCGAGAGCGTCTTCCGAGCCTCGAATCACTCGATGGCCTGATGTACAAGACCGCGTGTCTCGCGTTTGCTGGTTTAGCCTTTCTGCTAATCACAGGTGCTATTTGGGCAAACGAATCCTGGGGCCGGCCGTGGGGCTTTGACTCGAAAGAAACCGGTGCATTGATAGCATGGTTGACCTACGCCGCATTTTTACATACGCGTATCGCACGCGGGTGGAAAGGCCGCAGTTCGGCATATTTTGCGATCGTGGGTTTCATGTTTGTGGTGTTTACTTATCTCGGAGTGAGCTATCTCTTAAAGGGCTTGCACAGCTACGCGTAAATCTATTCGATAGTCACTTTTGCAACAACTAAGATCGAATAGCGTGTGATCTTGCCGCCTTTCATAATGACGGTCAAGACGCCTTTATCGACGCTGAACTTCAGCACTTCGCTCATCGGGCTCTCGATCACCGCGCCGTCTTTCATCTGAACAATGAGCTTAATGCTCGCCAGCGGATCAACCTTTGGTTCTTCGACCTTTGCGGGGTCGTCCACCTTCTTTGGCTTTGGCTGACGCTTTCCTGTCGTTTTGGCAGTATCGGATTCTTTCTTAGATGTTTCTATCTTTTTAGTTTCAGACGGAAAGTCCTCGACGACTACGACTGGCTTTTTTGTAGATTCTTTCTTTTCCTTTTCCTTCGGCTTTTCCGCCACGGTCTTTTCGGCCTTGGGTTTTTCGACATCTACTTTCTTAGGCGGGACAGGTTTGGGATCGGATGGGAGGATCGTGCCGACTGAATTTACCCTGATGCCCCTATCTTCCGCTTTTACATCCGCATCAACAACCGGTTCTTTCTCGGCCTTGACCGGTTTCATCGCGATAAAGCTGCCAGCAAACCTTATACGAAAGGTTGCTGCTTCGTCGCCGGGCGTGCGGCCTTCGACGCGTAAAATAAGCCGCTCTGGCTTTCGCAGATAAACTAGCCGACCGGTTTCGCTCGTGCCGATATCTGCGTAGATCACAACCTTTGTCAGCGGACGGAGGCCGTCGGCGGTGTAGACATCGATGTCGCCGGAGAGATTTTTGGTGACGACGTTGATGAAGATATCGCCTTGTCCTCCATCGAACTCGTAAAAGTATGTGGTGAGACGCGAATCGCCGATATCGCGCGCCTTTATGACGCCGTTGATCTCAGTCGTCGTGACAGGCGTTGGAAAGCTGCTGTCAGTTGATTGGGAAATACCTCCAACACAAAGCAATAACAGCACGCCGAATGCGACTGCCGATCTAATTGCAATGTCTTTGAGACTTTTCACCTAATTCAATTCTTTACGCAGATGCACGAGTTTCGACGTGACCGTATACCCAAGTCGAGTGTGTGCCTCAAGACTGATCTCGTTGCCGACCTCGGCGTCGGATGCCATTTCGGTGCAGCCGTGGGCCTTGGCCCATTCTTCGGCAAAAGCAACGAGAGCACGCCCGAGACCATGCTCACGTGCCCCGATATCGACAAACCAGCCTTCAAGATAACCGACGTTATCGCTTTCGCAGTCTTCGGCGAATGGGCGAATGCTGGCTTCGAGAAAGCCTGCGAGTTTCCCCTCGCCTCTATCAGCCACGGCGACGAACTGCATATCCGGGTGTTCGAGGATATCGACCATCTCGGAGCGGTGATCGCCTTCGCTGGCGCCGTCCCACAACAGGGTGCGGAGCCTCAGCCATTCGTTCAGATCGGATTCGTCGAGGGGACGGATCGTGTATTCAATATCGGCCATTGGAAAACAATTTTAGCAGTCTTACCCTATACCGACAACAAAAAAAGCCGGACGCAGACGCTCCGGCTTTTTATCAAAAAACATATCGTTCGTAAACTATCCCGCTTTCTGCGTCATAGCCTTGTCTTGCAGCACCTCCAACGCTTTCTTGAGTTGGATGTCCTCGATCGCTTTCGGAGCTGCCGGTTTCGGCGTCGGCGTTGCCGTTGGATTCGGATTATTCTGCTGATCGACAAGCGTTTCGACTTCTAAAGGCTCCGGCGTGTCGGGGCGTTTGACCTCTATCGAAGGCTTGACTCCCGTCGTTGCACGATCGTCGCCGAGGAACGGCGTTCCGTTCGGGCTTGCCCATTTTGCAACCGTCAAAAGCAATCCGTCGCCGCTCTTGAGCGGGAAAAGCTGCTGTTCGGTGCCTGCACCAAAACTGCGTTCGCCGACGACTTCGCCGCGTTTGCGGTCGATGACTGCCGAAGCGACAGCCTCAGCGGCTCCGGCGGTGCCGAGGTCAATGAGTACAGCGAGTCCGCCGTCGAAAACGGTCTTTGCAGGGTCTGCGGTGAAAGTTTGCGTGACCTTTGCTTCTTTGCCGATCACTTTCGCAAGTTCGCCACTCTTGATAAATAGATTTGCGACCGCAACACCCTCTGCCAGATTGCCGCCCGCGACTCCGCGAAGGTCAAGCACGATCTTTTGTGCGCCTTGTTTGGTCAGGTTTGCGACCTGAGTCTTGATGTCGTTGGCTTCGCCGTCGGCGAGGCTGTTGACTTTGATAACGCCGACCTTGCCGGCTTCGAGGCGGGATTCGGCGGCGGGTGCTTTGAACGTCCCGCGGGCGATCTTGAACGTCTGCGGCTTTTCACCCGAACGCAGCACACGCAGAGCAACGGTCGTTCCGGCGTCACCGGCGATCAATTGCTGGGCGTCGTAGAGCGAAATGTCCTGTGTCGCTTTGCTGTCGATGTATTCGATAACGTCACCGGCACGCATACCGGCTTTTTCGGCCGGGCCGCCTTTGACGACGGAGATGACATACAGATAACGCGAGATCTGTGAGAATTCGGCACCGATGCCGGGTTTATTTGTGGCTTTGTTGGCCTGATAAGCCCGGACCTGATCTGCCGTCAGGAACGAAGAATACGCATCCAGCCCGCCCGCAAGCCCACGAAGAGCTCCCAAACGCACTTTCTCCATATTCGGGTCGTCAACATA
>JBEBGA010000545.1:0-1530 GCA_040081695.1 Pyrinomonadaceae bacterium | reverse complement strand
TGCCCGCAAAGACGAACGTCCGTTCGGCGTTCGCGCCGCTCAGACGGCCGACGATCATGTCCTGTTTTGGGCCGATCCAGTTCGGCACGACACCGAGTATCTCGACGTTAAATTCCTCAGGTTTGGTGCCGCGAAAAACCGTCGTCGCGGTTCCCCGCATTCCTTCTTTTAGCTCCGACAAAGGAAAGATCTGCGGCTGCACAGGGCCTTTATCAGGCAGCGGCATCTGTCCGAAAATACTGGCCGAAAGTGTAAAAATAGCGAGGAAAGCGGCGAGGAATTGTGTGTTGAACATCTTTAAAAACATCTTCCTTTAATAACGGCGTTTATGGTAACATTTATGGTGTCTATCCGAAAGCCTTTACTTTTCGGCTTTCTCATCCCATCTTTTGATGCCTAAAACGGCAAATTTCTGCCGATAATTCGACCGCTATGGCTAATTCCACCCGACTTTTCAAAAGTGTTGCCCGTTTGCTGCTGCCTGCCCTGCTGCTGATCGTTATCGCTGTCGCTGGCAGTGCGGTATATCTGGTCTATTCGACCGCTCGTCCGCTAAAAACTCGATATCTCGTCACGCCTGACAAGTACGGCCAGCTTAGCAGCCGCGCCGCCCAAGTGACCGAAGAATCGTGGACGAACAAAGACGGCAGCACCTCACGCGGATGGTTGCTGCGCGGTAACGATAACTCTCCGGCGGTAATCCTGTATCACAAATACGGGGCCGACCGGTCGCACGTGCTCAATCTCGGCGTCAAGCTCAACGAATCAACCAATTTCACCGTATTGATGCCTGACCTACGCGGCCACGGTGAAAATCCGTCTGTTCAAAATGTGTCGTTTGGCGGATGCGAAGCCGAAGATGCCGCGTCTGCAGTGGAATATTTAAAGAACCTAAAAAACCAAAATCAGATCGGATTAGTAGGTAAAAATATCGGTATTTTTGGCGTTGAAATGGGAGCTATGGTCGCGATCTCGCTTGCTTCAAAAGACCAGACGATCAAGGCGATCGCTCTCGATTCTGTTCCGCAGGATTCGGACGGGCTTTTGACCGCAGCGGTTGATAAACGCTATCCGTTCGCAAGCTTTGCGACAGCCAAGCTCGCAAGACTTGGCACGCGTTTATATTTTTTTGACGGATGCTACAAACGCGAACCGGCGTGTGACACCGCTCGCAGCGTCGAGAACCGCAACATCATGCTGCTCGCCGGCATCGACGCACAGGATTTTCAAGACTCGACTACAAAGCTGAGTAAATGCTTTCCGGCCAGCAACAAATTCGAGAATAAGCTCGACCTCAGCCCGTCCGGTTTTAGCATTACCAATGCATCGATGGAGCAATCCGAAGCTTACGACCAGCGGTTGATCGATTTTTTCCGCAACTCGCTTACTAACTAGAGATCAAGTTTCTTTTTACTGTGCCCGTTGGTATGTGAAACGGTGTGGATATCCGCGCTTTCTTCCATCGGAATGACGGCGCGTGTCAGAACAGTTTTTAGAACATCAAGCCTTTTGACGGTCGAGGTCATCGAC
>JBEBGA010000190.1:0-6251 GCA_040081695.1 Pyrinomonadaceae bacterium | reverse complement strand
GGCTGCGACTGCCCGTCGAGTTCGACCTTCAGCGGATGGCCGGCGGGAATCTCGACCGGCCGCGTCCCCTTCACCTCGAATGCGAAGGCGGCGCGGCCGCCGACGCCGGGCGCCAGCCGATAGCCGGTGAGCCGCGTCAGCGCGGCGACGCTCTCGCGCCACGTCGCCGTACGGAGGAACGCCTCGTTCGCGTAGTGCTCCTGGTAGAACGTGAGGATGTCGCCGAGCGTCGCCGCCCCCTGCAGGAGGGCGATGCCGGGATCGTCGGCGCCGCGATGCGTCCAGGCGCGCAGCTCGACCGCCTCGTTCTCACCAGTCGAAGCCCCGCTCGGCACCGCCGCACGGCCCTGTGTCCCGTCCTCTAAAATAACCTCGGCCTCGATCGTCGGATTGCCCCTCGAATCCATCACCTCGCGCGCCCAAACCTGTTCAATATAGCTCATCGCTGATCTCCCTAACCTTATTTTGTAAAACTGTAGATCGTATCCAAACTCGCAACAAAAACGCTGCTCTTGCTCTGTGTCATCACGCCGCTGGCGTAGCCGGTATCGAGTTTGACGGCCTCGCCGCCGTTTTTTGATACCTTGCACAGCACATCAGTGGATATTCCCTCTTCGTCAAAAAAGTAAATGTTTTGCTCGTCAATGACGAACTGCTTTAACGAAAATGTCTTTGCTATCGTCTGCGGCTCGCCGCCATTTTTTGATATCTTTCGCAATGCCCAACGTGACTCGCCCGCTCCGCGAAAGCCAAAATACAGATCGCCGCCGTCTTGCTCGAGCTTATCGATGCCCTCTCTGTCGCTCGCCTGCAAAACAACTTGTGGCGTGCCGCCCGTTTTTGCCTGTTTCATGATGCTCGACGGCGTCGTCCAATACACAAACTTATCATCGACGACAATATTGCCCGGAGCCATCTGCTGGTCGACGAATATTTCAGCCTTTCCACCGGCTTTTGCTACCGAGTACATCGGGCTGGGTTTGATCGGCGTGCCGGACGAATAATAGCCGTGGTTTGCCCAATAGACGCGGTCGTTGTCGAGTGCCATATCTATCCCGATGCCAACAAATTCGGTCGCGACCGCCTCGCGCTTGCCGTTATCTTTTGCGATCCGGGCGATCTCGCCGCCGGAATTCCAATAGACATATTTATCGTCCTGAGCTATGCCGCCCTGCTCGGCCTGAGGGTATTTTTCGCCGTTGTCGAGCATAGTCACAGTTCCGTCAACGAGTGCCGCTTTTCTTAGGCCATTTGTCCCTGCATTTGCGTCCGCAACCGTGCCGCCGATGGTGATGTATGCGAATTTGTCGTCAACGACAACACCCGAAACGTGCGACAAACCCTGCTCCTTACCCGCTATCTTTTTTGCTTTTATCCATTCGGGTTTTGGCCCGGTTTGCGTACCTGAACAACCAAGAATTAAAAACAAAAATACTAATGCAATTATTAGAAGATTCTTCATTTGCAGCTTACTTTCGATAGTTAGACAAACAGATCGCCACCACGCCTAAAATAACTAAGATCCCGCCAATCGGTGCAAGAAAAACACCCATACCCGGATCGCTCTCATAATGCCATATACCGCCTAGTAAAAACCCCAATGGCATAGCGATAACACCTGCCCGCAAACTCCACAGAGCCATAGTTGGAGGAGCGATGAGCCCCTTTGCCATATATAAACCGGCGATTAGCATAACGATATTCAATAGTGTTCCATGTGCATGGGCCAAACGAAATAGTTCACGGCGAACGGGATCCTGCAAATACACGGGCGATCGAAAAGCCATGAGACCTTCGAGCAGCAGTCCGGCGGCCATCCAGAACGCAAGGCCGTACCACGCCTGCTGCCGAAGGCCGTTGTCCGTATTGTCGCTTTGCTCTATTTCCCCCATCGCCTTTTACTCGCCGACCTCAATATCAACGTCCTTTCGGCCTTTGCGCAGCATATCCGCAACACCAGTAACCTCACTCATCCTCGCCGGATCAACACGCGTCGCCCAATCTGCTATCTGTCGCGAACGAGCATCCGCCGAGCCAAGATAATCCGGTTTATGCATAGATGGATCTCGAGCGGCAAGGCTGTTTGCCGCAAAATACCTGACAATAGGGTAATTATCGCCTCTAAACGCCTCAATGAAAAATGGTTCGGCCCAATTTCTGTCAGCATGTTTGAACATCGCATCTGCCATCAAGGCCCTAGTCAAGGCATCGCCGCCAAACAATCCGCGAACTCCCTCTGCAATATCAAATTGTTTATCTGATGACGTTTGAGCATCTTTGTAATGCTCCGGCCACAACGCCTTTGCTTGCTGTACCGCCCAGTTTGCCGACCGGTCGACGTGACATTGGCTACAGGCATTTGGCACGCCTTGACCGACAGTTCGCGCAGGCTCGGGGATCGTGATCAAATGGGTCTTATGTATCGCTTGAACTCCATAGACGACCTCGGGCATATGACACGCATAGCAACTGCTCGCGGAGGAATCTGCCTCGTGTTTCGTATGCAATTTTAGAGCGGTTTCGTCGCGAAGCTCACCGTGACACTGTGTACAAGCTACATTTGTCCGCTTTTCTTCGGTGATCTGTCCTTTTATGTCGCCCTCGTGCATCGTATGGCAGCTCGTACAAGAGATCCTGCCGCCCGGCTTTCCCTTAGTAAAACAAGCTGACCCCAAAATGCCCTGATACTCATAGGCGGTCAGCCGCGGGCTGCCGTCGGGCCAAAACCGGCTGGCGAAGGATACGTTGCCTATCGTGGTCTCTTTGTGGACGGGGCGGTAAAATGCCGAGAGATCCTCACCCGCGTCATATGGATCGCCTTTGGACATGATCTCTCGAATTCGGTCCATAGGCTGAGGCACACGCTGGCCGTGACAATGGCCGCAGACCATCATCGACCTGTCGCTGTCCAGCTCAAGCGGATCAACGATCTTAGTCTCTGATCTGCCGCTCATTCTCCAGAGAACGCGCTTCAACGGCGACGCTGCTAATTCCGCATGTTCGGCTCCCTGTCCATGACACGCTCCGCATGCAATACCTAGTTCGCTGACTTCGGTCTTAGCAAGTCTCGTTTCAAAATTGAAATTTGGCTGAGCTTTGACATTGTGGCAAAAGACACAGTTTGTGTCCCATTGAGCCAGATGCTGGTTAAAGTTGTCGCCATCCGGGTAAAAGAATGACCCATTAAGGCTCATCCAGCGTTTATTCACCAGATCGTATGCGAGCGGCAGCCGCATGTACTGGCCGTTTTTGCGTGCAACGTACTGTTCTATCCGACGGGAGCCAACTGTGCGTTCGATCTTGAACGACTCGTTGCGGCCGTCGGGATAGGCAAGTCGCATAAAGTATCCCTCGCCGGTCTTATCCATACGAGCTTTGACGCCTAAGTATTCGAGCGAATTATTTGTATCAAAATCGCCTTGGACGGTCAGCGGAGAAATGTCTTGGGTCATCCGGCTGTGATGGGTTTTACGCCAGGACGAAAAGTGGTCTTCGTGACAGACACGACAGTCGGTGGATTGGATATAGTTTGCATCGGCCTTGCCTTCGCGCAAACCAACATAGCGGCCCCGCAACGCATAAACAGTCGCGACGACCGCGATGACCACAAACGTCGTCAGTACGAGCGAACGTATCAGGATCGTCTTTTTCATGAAAGCACGAAATGCGTTATGTTATCCGGCCCGCTGCATACGCACCAGTTTGATCCGATGTTTATCTACCTTTTCGACCTTGAAAACATGGCCGTTGAACGGCACGGTCTGATCTTCTTCGAGGATCTGTCCGGCCTCGGCCATCAGGAATCCGGCAATAGTTGTGTAGCCCTCAGATATCGGCAGCGACATCTCAAGCCGACGGTTGAGGTCCCGCACCGCGAGACCGCCATCGAGCAGATAACTGCCGTCGGACTGCTCATCGATCTGTTCGTCAACCTCGATGTCATGCTCGTCAGAGATGTCGCCGACGATCTCTTCTAAGAGGTCCTCGAGCGTGATGATGCCCTCGATGCCGCCGTGCTCATCGACGACAAAACCAAAGTGAAACTTTTCGTTCTGCATTTGGCGCAGCACATCTTCGAGGTGGGCAGTATCGACGACATAGCTCGGTTTGTGGATGACGTCGGCGAGCTTAAAGCTCTTTTGCTTTTTTGTATATGCGACCAGGTCCTTTGTGTGAACAAAACCCGCGATATCATCCAGCGAACCGCGATACACCGGCAAACGCGAGTATCCGTGCTGCTGAAACGCATCGACGATCTCGTCAAAGCTGCACGTTTCCGGCACGGCGACGATCTCGGTTCGCGGTATCATCGCCTCTTTGACGGTCGTTTCCGAAAATTCGAATACGCGGTTGATCAGCCGCTGCTCTTCCTCATTTAGGTGTCCGCTTTCCTGCGATAGCTTGATCAGGCTGCGGATCTCATCTTCGCTATAGCTCGAACCGTGCTCACCTGTTGCTTGCAAGCCAAAGAGCCGTACCGTTTTTGTGCCTGTCCAATCAAGCACGCGGATCGGGTAACTAAAGATGGTATAAAACCAACGGAGCGGAGCCGCGACGAAAAAGGAAACGCGCTCGGACAATTCGAGTGCGGCAGTTTTTGGTGCCAGTTCGCCAAAGACGATATGTAGAAAAGTAATTGTAGAGAATGCGATCGTAAACGAGATCGTGTGCAGCACCGGCCCCGACGATAAAAATGCCGCACCGGTCGCCTCACCTAGGTACACTAGTCCGGGCTCAAGCAACGCGGCGACAACGGGCTCTCCGACCCAGCCGAGCCCAAGCGACGATAGCGTTATCCCAAGTTGGGTTGCCGAAATATATGCGCTCAAGTTGTTGAGCATTTTCAACAGCCGTTTGGCTGCCGCATCGCCTTCGGCAGCGAGAGCCTCTATTCGCGATTTGCGGACAGCGACGAGAGCAAACTCGCTGGCGACAAAAAAGCCGTTCGCGAGGACTAGAAAAATGACTAATAAGATCTTTGCGAAAGCAAACAACGGCGTTGGCAGCTCAGGCGCGGTCTCGATATCAGCAGCGAAAAATAGAAGCAAACTGGCGGGGTCGTCCATTACGGATCAGTGTTTAGGTAAACTCGCCGTCCGGTGACGGCATCGATCGATTCTCCAAAAAAATATTGCCCCAAAGAGGGCCGAATTCGAAAATTATAGCATACATCCCGTCGCGGCAACGCTTGATCCGATCATCTATCCTCAGCGTCAAGCATCTCTTGGATCAACATTCGGCACGATCCACAGCCGCCACCCGCATTGCAAACGGCAGTAACTTGTTCGACGGTGTGCAGCGATCTCTCGCTTATTTTTGCGGCAATAGTTTCCTCTAAAACCCCAAAGCAAGTGCAAACGAGAGCTTTTTCACCGGTAAATTCCTCGCGTCGTCTCGCCCGTAAGTCGGCAAAGGTCGCCCGCAGAGCCTCAATGCAGACATTACCGCATTGCTTACGATCTGCCGGGAATGGAAGCAGATCGTTTTCGATGGTGACAGCCAGTTCTTCCTGATCGAGGCTGTGCAGTTCGCTCAGCTGCTTGCCCGTTAATGTTTCTGCCAAAACATCCGCTGCGGCGATCATATACCCGCAGCCATTACTGCTAAAACTGATCGATTCGAGCGTTTTGTCATCATTTCCAAGCCTGACGGCAAATCCCACCGAGCATCCACAAAGAAAACTAGCCGATCTGCCGCATGCATCAGCCTCTCCGAGAGTTTCGGCATTTTGCGGTGATCTCAATTTTTTTCTTATCTCTGCGGGATAAATCGACATTAAGGTAAAGTAAAAAGTTAAATAGAAAAACGCAAATCAAATTTGCACCCAAGTTGTGTAAAATAGCTCTGTGAAGCTGTTCTACTGTTTACTTTTTGCTTTTGCCTTTTTACTTGGGTCAGCCTGCCGTCCGGCGGCGGCTCCCGTGACTGTTTCAAATCGCCCCATCTCGATAAACGACCGTCCGACGACCAATGTCCCTATGCCGCCATCAAAACCGATGGCTGACATGAGTTGGACTACGGCTGATGATAAGGTGCAGAAGCTGGGCGATCTCAAAGGCAAAGCCGTAATACTCGATTTTTGGGCGACATATTGCCCGCCGTGCATCGAAGAGATCCCGCACCTTAATTCCCTGCTAGCAAAACACGGAGCCGAAAACTTAGTGATCGTCGGACTCAACGTTGGCGGTGCCGAAGATCTGCCGCGAATACCCGCGTTCACGGAAAAGACCGTCAAAGAGGCGATGATACCG
>JBEBGA010000544.1:0-1534 GCA_040081695.1 Pyrinomonadaceae bacterium | reverse complement strand
GGTCAGGCGTTTGTCCATCGGGCTTCCTGCGGCGGGGATCTCCATATCGACTAGGTACGAATTGTAAGCGAGATTGACGTTGCCGTTCTGCTCGGGGTGCAGCGGAGGGCGGCCGTCGGAGCCGATCGTGAACCGCCACGTCCGCCAGACCTCGCCGTTATTCATCAATTCGCAAACCCACGCCCCGGGATTGTCTTCGAGTGCAAGGCGATTCGTCCCGCGATTGCGGCGTTCGCCCCATGTCAGCGGAGCCTGAAGCCGAACGACGCGAAAGCCGATCTCGTCTTGATATTCCGTTCCGCGAAGGTATTTCGGAGCAATACGATCCTGATAAATGACCGAGAACGACCGCTCCGCACGGCTGATCGCCTGATCGGCATATCCATCAGGGCCGGGCATCACGAGCCGCTTGCCATTTACGGAGCAACGCATGTAGCCGTGCGGCAGGGTCTTCCCTTTTTCGTCGGGCGACAGGTTGTAATAAAACTCGACGTGATTTTCACCGAGGCGTTCAGGTGAGCTCTTTGTATCAAGATATCCGACATATTCACGAGGCCTCAGCACCATCCACGAAACCGGAGCCTCGCCGTGCCGCTGAATTAAATAGAGCGGCGGAGCAAGCCCGGCTTCCTGTCCGGAACGTACGCGATTGATCGTGCGAACGTCGATCTTGTAGGTACGCACAAGCTTTTCCTCATCAGTCTGGCCGTTGACGGCGTAAACTTTCAGATCGAAAACGCCGATCTCTTTTGATGAGGTATCTTTGCGATAGCAATCCGCCGTCTGCATAAAGCTCTCATCGAGTGCCCGCGTCGTATTCGAATACCGAAAAACCTCGCACCGCGTCGTCGCGACCGGCGTACCGTTCTTCGAGACGACCAGCTTGATCGCGCTTCTGAGCGGATATTCGCCAAAGATCTTGACGTATGACTTCAAATACCATCCCGTGCTCACGGGAATATTATTCGGCCCGAGAGCTTCACCATTCATCGCCTCGAACCAAGAGAAAGCGTCATCGACAACGTCCTGCCGAGCCGCGTTGGCTGCGACCGGCATTGTAGTAAACAGCAATGCGGCCAAAAGAAAGTGCTTGATCATCTGTACCTCGTGTGAATGTTATTTGTGAGGAAGAATAACATATTTCGTCTGTCAGAGTTTTTGAGAATTGCCAATTTTCAACCTATTTAAATACCGATATCAAAGAATTTCAGGTGTGAAAAATATTTTTTTTAGTTCTTTTTTTGTCGTTTTTAGAACGCCGTACGAACAGTGAAATACGCGACACTTTCCGTTAACATTGTGTTCAAATAAGTTGCCGGATTTTCCACATTTTCGCCCACAGTTTTTGCACACAGTTTTCCACAGGAAATACACAGAACACCCGTGTTTATTGGACAATAGTTAAAGTACTTTCTACTTGACACTGAAAATAACGGGTGTAAGATGGTTACATAGTCGAGATTGCTTACGGGTAACTTGACCGGCACCGAGAGGTGGAGCGGACGCGGTGACGCGATCGTTCGAGGGCAGAAGG
>JBEBGA010000543.1:0-1535 GCA_040081695.1 Pyrinomonadaceae bacterium | reverse complement strand
CCGCTCCCGAATCGCCGCTGCAACTAACGCTCGCGTCCGTCGTCATTCCCGGCGACAAGTACGATCTGATCGTGCAAAAGGCAGTTGAGTTGGGAGTTCGTACGTTGGTCCCGCTCGCCTCCATACGCTCGGAAGTAAAACTAAAGGACCTGGCAAAAAAACTGACGCGCTGGCGCCGTATCGCTCTCGACGCCTCAAAACAATGTGGCCGCGCACGGCTGATGTCGATCGCAGAACCGCAGGATGTCGCCGATCTTCTCGTCGAAACGAGCAACAGTGATCGCCCAAAGATATTCTTCTCCGAACGCGAAGGTACTAAATTACCTTTGCTCGACAACCCCAAAACCTTACTCACCGTCATCGGCCCAAAAGGCGGCTGGGACGACGCAGAATTAAAAACCGCCCAGAACAACGACTTTCACATCGTCACTCTGGGCGGCCGTATCATGCGTGCCGAAACCGCCGCCATCGCCCTCACTGCGATCCTGCAGCACCGGTTTGGGGATGTAAACTAAAAGACAAAAATTAGCCACGAATCAACACGAAGGAACACGAATAAGAGCAAATTCGTGCAGATTCGTGTCCATTCGTGGCTAAATCTTTCTTAAGTTTCAGAGCCTTTAAAAAACTGCTTTCTTCGGTCTGTAATACGCATCACCCCGCTGCGTCATCTTTGATTTGACGCCGAGTTTGTTGATAAAACCGAGGAGTTCTTTCTTGTTCTCAAAGCGAAAACTTACCGTCGGACGCTGGCCGATCTCGGTGTCTTCGAATGAGATGATAGCGTATTTTGTGTCCTTCGACATGAGATTTGCGAGGCCCGCACCGGGCAACGGCAAAGCAGAAATGACCTTTCCGGCCTGCGGTACGCTTTCCTTCGAATCGGGATAAAGCGTCAGCATCGCCTCGTACGAGATGCCAAACATCTCTTTCTTATCGACGCGATAAAAAACAACACGCTCATTTGCATCGTCAAATTTGAGCGTGCCTTTCTCCTTGCCACTCATCCCAAAAACGCCGCCCTCGTAACGCACCTCAAACGAATCGGGCGTGTTCGGATCGATAGTATTCGCCTTCTCAGCCGGCCGCGGCTGCGCCGACGCGATCATCGCAAACGAAAAAACAACAAGCAGGAGAAGAAGAAATTTTTTCATAACAACACCTTTGGCGGATAATATTGTACCGGATAGATTATAGACGCTTTTTGCGGCAAATTGGTTGTTATTAACTAAATAATTCGCGTATCTTAACTAAACACTTCACACTAAAAAACTACCCACTGAAGAGGTCAAATCTTAGCCGCCTTCAGTGGATAGTTTTAAGTAATAAGTGACAAGTTTTCAAGCCGCAACCCGAACCGGGTCGAGATGCAGACTGAGACGACGCTCGGCGAGATCGACGTACTCACGCGAGACCTCGGAGCCGAGCCAATTGCGGTTTAGAAGATGTGCGATCTTGGCCGTCGTGCCGCTGCCCATAAAGCAGTCGTAAACGAGGTCGCCCTCGTTTGTCCACGTCGCGATCTGGTCCTCGAC
>JBEBGA010000189.1:0-6259 GCA_040081695.1 Pyrinomonadaceae bacterium | reverse complement strand
AAAGCGTCTGCTGTTAACAACGCACCGCCGCGAGAGCTTTGGCGACACAATGACGACAAATCTCAAGGTGCTCCGTGATTTTGTCGATAAACGGCCAAATGTCTGCCTCTTTTTCCCAGTCCATCCAAATCCAAATGTTAAGAGTCTAGCCAAAGAGATCCTAGGCAAACGCGAGCGGATATTTCTACTCGACCCGCTCGATTATTCTGACTTTTTGGCAATTATGCGTTCTGCGTGGCTGATCGTATCGGATTCCGGCGGCGTGCAGGAAGAGGCTCCCTCGCTCGGAAAACCGCTGCTCGTAATGCGTGAAAACACCGAGCGGCCCGAGGCGATACGGTCCGGCGTCTCAAAACTGATCGGCAACAGCCCAGGCTCGCTGAAACAGATGCTTGAGGAAAACTACGATGTCGAAACGTGGATAAAATCCGTCAAAGAGGTCGCAAACCCCTTTGGCGACGGCCGTTCTGCCACAAGGATCGTGCGCGTTATTGAAGAAAAACTTGCAGCCAAAACCCCTGGTGCAAAAGCCGAACAGGGCACACTTTTCTAGTCCGTAAATGGATACCCCGACAAAAAATAATACGCATTTACTCACCATTTTGGTCGAGGACTATTTCCATGTCGGGGCGTTTGAAAATCTGATCCAACAGCGAAACTGGCAAAATTTTGAGCCCAGATATGAGCAAAATACGATAAAAGCTCTCGATCTACTCGACCGTCACGACACAAAAGCCACGTTCTTTGTCCTCGGCTGGATCGCTGAGCGAAATCCGCAATTGATCCGCGAAATTGTTGCTCGTGGCCATGAGGTAGCCAGCCGCGGGTTTTATCACCGCAGCCTCAAAAACCTAACAGACGAAGAATTTCGCGAGGATATTCGGCGAACGAACGACGCGATCTCTAACGCCTGCGGCCAAAGGGTTATAGGGTATAGAGCCGCCGAAAAACTCGGATTTGAACAGGACGAATGGATCGTCAACGTGCTTGCGGACGAGGGGTTTGCGTATGACGCTTCGTTTTTGCCGACAAAAAAGGACGACAAACAAAAGCGATTCGCCCGTCAGGTGCACAAAGACGGCAAGGCGATATGGGAATTTCCGTATTCGACCCGCGACCTCGGCGTCGGGCTACTGCCGATCTCGGGCGGTAATTATTTTCGTCAGATCCCATATACGCTGATGCGACATGCCGTGCGAAGCTGGCACGAGCAGCAGGAAGCCCCATTTGTATTCTATTTCCACGTTTGGGAGCTCGACCCCGAACAGCCTCGAATATCGGCGGCATCGAGCTACAACCGCATTCGCCACTATCGCAAGCTCGACAAGATGGAGTGGATCATCCACGAAAATCTAGATCTGTACAAGTGGTCCGGTATAGCGGATCATCTCGGACTTAAAGAAGAGATCCGCTCCGGGATAGATCAGACCGAGATCAGCGACACATCGATAGAGATACGGACGCAAAACTCAAAAACGCAAACGCCCGTTTCGATCGTAATTCCTTGTTACAACGAACAGGAATCGCTACCTTACCTGGCAAATACGCTGCGAGCCGTCGAAGCAGATCTGATCGAACACGGATTTACGCCAAACATCATTTTTGTCGACGACCTCAGCAAAGACGGGACGTTTGATGCGTTGCAGGAGCTTTTTGGCGAGAAAGAAAACGTCAAGATCCTACAGCACGAGACGAACAAGGGCGTTGCGGCCGGCATAATGACGGGCATCCGCTCGGCCGAGACCGAGATCGTTTGCTCGATGGATTGCGACTGTACATACGATCCGCACGAGCTGGTCAACATGCTGCCGCTGTTGAAAGAAAATGTTGACCTCGTGACCGCATCACCGTATCATAGAGATGGCGGGGTCAGAAATGTCCCCTCGTGGCGACTGTTCCTTTCACGCGGAGCCTCATTCCTTTACCGCCGAACCCTGCGTTCAAAACTGGATACCTACACAAGCTGTTTTCGCGTTTATCGCCGTAGTGCGTTTGAGGGAATGAAGCTGCGTGAATCCGGATTTTTGGGTGTTGCCGAGATGCTAGGCCGCCTCGACCTTTCGGGAGGCAAGATCGTAGAGTTTCCGGCGACCTTAGAGGTGCGGCTTTTTGGCATCTCGAAAATGAAAACGGCCAAAACCATTCTAGGCCACTTAAAACTACTCTCGCACCTCATAAAAATGCGTATGTTTCGGAAATCAGAGCCGATTAAACCTTCTTTATCGAAGGAGAAGCTTGTCGCTTCCGAGAATACGACCGAACTTTAAATTTATATATGACACCAGTTACACAACCAGAAAGGCTGATGATGCTGCCTTCTGATCAGGATGCGTCCGGCCGGACGTTTGGCGAAACAGAGATCGCGTATGTGACCGAAGCTCTCAAGAGCGGCACGCTTACGACGACCAAGGGCAAATTCGGCAAGATGCTCGAACAAAAATTTGCCGAGAAATTTGGCGCAAAATACGCGTATGCATGTACGTCGGGCTCCGCCGCGATCCACATCGCGGTCGCGACCGTCAACCCAAATCCGGGCGACGAGATCATAACGACATCGATCACCGATATGGGTGCATTGACGCCGCTGATGTACCGCGGCGTGGTGCCTGTTTTCGCAGAGGTTGACCCCAAAACGCTCAACGTCACGGCTGCGACCATCGCGGCCAAGATCAGCGAACGAACCAAAGCGATCATCGTCACACATCTTTTCGGAAATCCGTGCATCATGGAGCCGATCATGGCTCTGGCAAAAGAGCACAACCTGCCCGTGATCGAAGATTCGGCCCAGACCTTCCTCGCAAAATGCGGTGACAAGTTTGCCGGCACGATCGGCGATATCGGCTGTTTTTCGCTCCAACAGGGCAAGCATATGACCGTCGGCGAAGGCGGAATGGTCGTCACCAACGATGAAAAGATCGCCCGCCATATGTTCCTGTACATCAATAAGGCTTGGGGTTACGGCGACGCCAATGCCGACCATTATTTCATGGCCCTGAACTATCGCATCAGCGAGCTGCAGGCCGCTGCTGCATTAGGTCAGCTAGAAAAGTTGGAAGAGTGTGTCGCCAATCGCCAGAAAACCGCGGCGATGTTTGAGGAACTGCTGCAAGGGATCGACGGCATCGAGACGCCCGTGATCGCCGATGACGCGACGCACGTCTACTGGAAATATTGCCTGACGGTTGACGAAAGCAAGATCGAGGGCGGCTCGCCCGCACTTGCAAATCTGCTGAAAGAGAAAAATATTTTTTCGGCACCGCGATATATCGTAAAACCGGCATTCATGTGCCAGGTATTTCAGGAAAAGAACACGCTCGGCGACAGCCAGTTCCCGTTCAACCTTGCCCGCGAAGGTGCGGTCGATTATGCGATGGAAAATTATCCACTGACGGAAAAGGCTCTCCACGATGTTCTCGTATTGCCTTGGAACGAAAAATACACCGAGGAACACGTTCGCTATATCGCCGACAATGTCCGCATCGCTGCATCACAATTGAGGAAATAAATGACAAAGTTAAGATTCGGATTAGTCGGAGCCGGCGGAATTGCACAGGCATACGCCCAGGCTTTTAACGAGAGCGACAGCTGCGATCTGGTCGCCGTTGCCGATGTTCGTGAGGACGCCGCTTGTGCTCTCGCGGAGATCGTTGGCGGCAAGGCATACAGTAATTACGAACAGTTGGCTGATGTCGAGCTTGACGCCTTGATCGTTGCGACTCCGCCGAGCACCCATCCTGAGATCGCGTGCTTTTTTATGGATCGCGGCGTTCCGGTGCTTTGCGAAAAGCCTTTGTGTCTGACGGTTGCCGAAGCAGAAACAATGATCGCGTCGGCTGAAAAGACCGGCGTGCAATTTACAATGGCGTCGAAATTTCGCTATTGCGAAGACGTCGTCAAAGCAAAAGGCATCTTGGCATCGGGCACGCTCGGCGAGGTTTTGCAGTTTGAAAATGCTTTTACCGCAAAAGTCGATATGTCGCAGCGTTGGAATTCGAACGCTGAGGTATCGGGCGGCGGTGTGCTGATCGACAACGGCACACACTCGGTCGATATCATCAGATATTTTCTGGGGCCGATCGATTCGATCCTTGCGGTCGATGCCGGCGGCACTCAGGGTTTAACGGTCGATGAGAACGTCAAAATGTTTGCCAAAACGAAAGACGGTGTAACCGCAAGCGTCGATCTGACGTGGGGCATTAACAAAGAATTGCCTTACTTCATCAGTGTTTACGGCACTAACGGCACGCTCCATATTGGCTGGCGAGAGTCGAAATACAAAACAAATTCGAGTGCCGACTGGACCGTTTTTGGCAAAGGCTACGACAAGGTCGCATCATTTCGCGGCAAGATCGAAAACTTTGCAGCGGCGCTTCGCGGCGACGAGGACCTATTTATCAAACCGGCAGACGCTCTGGCATCGGTCCGCGTGATCGAGGCCGCTTACAAGTCGCTAAACCAAAACCTGTGGCAGCCGATAGTAGAAAAAGCAATTGCCGCAAAGTAAAATATGGCACGAATTCACCCGACAGCGATCATCGAAGACGGCGTCACGTTTGGCGAAGGCACAAGCGTGTGGGACAACGTCCATATCCGTCATGGTGCCAGCTTGGGTGATGAGTGCATCGTCGGCGAAAAATCGTATATCGCGTATGACGTAAAGATCGGCGACCGCGTAAAGATCAACGCGATGGTCTATATTTGCGCGGCGGTGACGATCGAGGACGGCGTGATGATCTCCGCCTCGACAACGTTTACCAACGACCGTTTTCCTCGCGCGACCTTCCCCGATCTAAAAAGCCTACGTCCGTCCGAGCCGGACGAACACACGCTGCCGACCTTGGTCCGCGAAGGCGCGACGATCGGCGCCGGATGCATAATCGGCAACGACCTCGAGATCGGCCGTTGGGCGATGGTCGGGATGGGATCGGTCGTGACCAAGAGCGTTCCTGATTTTCATCTCGTGCTTGGTTCTCCCGCTCGTTCGATAGGTGCGGTCTGTAAATGCGGGCTGCTCTTTCATAAATTTGCCGATGGCGTCGATGGAACATTTGCCTGCGAATGCGGTTTGGAATATCAAATTTCGAATTGCGTCGTCAGCGAAAAAGATCCAGCCACAGAGGTCACAGCGACCGCTGAGGCAGTTGGCGAACTGGTCGCGTCTTAAATTTCCCATCTTCCCCCGTGAAACCTGTGGCTAAACAATCCGAAAACATCGCTATCGTCGGTTCCGGTTTCCTCGGCATGACGCTCGCTCTGCGGCTGGCTCAGGCTGGAGATCGCGTTACGCTGTTCGAATCAGCCAATGAGATCGGCGGGCTCGCATCGGCGTGGCAAATCGGCGATATTACATGGGACAAGCATTATCATGTCACGCTCGCGTCGGACGCTAACACGCGAAAGATCGTTGAGGAGCTTGGCCTTGGCGACGACCTTCGATGGGTCGAGACTAAGACGGGTTTTTATACGGATGGCGATCTCGTATCGATGTCAGACACGATGGAGTTTCTCCGATTCCCGCCGCTCGGCCTGATCAGCAAACTGCGGCTCGGCGCGACGATCTTTTACGCGTCGCGGGTGAAAAACTGGAAACGTCTCGAGCAGATCCCGGTCGAAAAATGGCTCACTCGTTTGTCCGGCAAGAAAACGTTTGAAAAGATCTGGAAACCGCTGTTAGAAGCTAAACTCGGTGAATCTTACAAGGACGTGTCTGCTGCGTTTATTTGGTCAACCATCCAACGAATGTACGCTGCTAGAAACTCCGGGTTAAAGAAAGAGATGTTTGGCTACGTTCGCGGCGGCTACGCCCGTGTGCTTGAGCGTTTTGGCGAAGCTCTGCTTGAGAACGGCGTCGAGATACGGGTCAATTCACGCGTCGAGTCGATAGAAAGGCTTGATTCGGGTAAGATCCGCGTCACACCTGCCGCCGCTCGGCGTCACAAGGACGTTAAGCCAAAGATCGTGCCGCAAAAGACCAAATACGCTAAATATCAGGCCGCTGCGGTCACGACACCCGGATTTTCGGCGGGTTTTATGACCGAGCCGAATTTGGCAAAACCGACGGTTCGCCAGTTTCCGCTTAATGGAGCATCGGATCTTTTCGACCGAGTGATCATGACCTGTCCGTCGGGCGCCGCGGCCAAGATGCTCCCTCAGCTCGAAAAAAAGGAAAAGCAAGATCTTAACGCAATCCGTTATCAGGGCATCGTCTGCGCGTCGGTTTTGATGCGATGCTCGTTGTCCAATTTCTATGTAACGAACA
>JBEBGA010000188.1:0-6279 GCA_040081695.1 Pyrinomonadaceae bacterium | reverse complement strand
CGGCAACATCATCGAAAGCATCGTTCTAACGCACAACTAACGCCAATATGGACGCACAAACAGCCGCATTCAGCCTGGTAGTAATTATCATCGTCTTGGCGTTGATCTTCGATTACGTCAACGGGTTTCATGACGCGGCGAATTCGATAGCAACGGTAGTTGCGACCAGGGTATTATCACCCGGAGCTGCCGTTGCCTGGGCAGCATTTTTCAACTTTATTGCGTTCGTCGTATTCGGCACAGCCGTTGCCAAAACCATTGGCGGCGACATGGTAAACATTGCCGTCATCCCGGGAAATGATCAGTTATTCGTGCTGCTGGCCGGGGTTGTCGGCGCCATAATCTGGAATTTGATCACCTGGTATCTTGGACTCCCGACATCAAGCTCGCATGCACTAGTAGGAGCTTATGCAGGTGCGGCTATTTCGTCCTATATTTGGCACTTTGGATTTAACGGCGTCGAGACGGTCCTAAAGGCCGCCGGTTGGATAAAGACCTTGTCATTTATCGTCCTGTCACCCCTCATCGGGATGACGTTAGGATTTGTCCTGATGGTCGTTGTTTATTGGGTCTTTCATAAGATCTCGGTCAATAAGGTCGATAAAGTTTTTCGTATCGGTCAGCTTTTTTCCGCTGCTGCATTTTCGCTAGGACACGGCGGTAATGACGCCCAAAAAACGATGGGCATCATTACCATCGTTTTGGTTTCGGGCGGATTTGCTACGATGATGCCCGACGGCAAGTTGCCCGAGCCGCCGCTTTGGGTCATTCTCGCAGCCCATGCCGCGATTGGACTCGGCACTCTGTCGGGCGGTTGGCGCATTGTTAAGACGATGGGAACCAAGATCGTCAAGTTGCAGCCCGTCGGTGGTTTTTGCGCCGAGACCGCCGGTGCCGCAACACTGTTTCTAGCTACCGCAACCGGTATTCCCGTCTCGACAACTCATACGATAACCGGTGCAATCGTCGGTGTCGGCTCAGCCAAACGTTTCTCCGCCGTCAAATGGGGCGTCGCAGGCCGCATAATCTGGGCCTGGGTGCTTACGATTCCTGCCGCTGCTGTGATCGCTGCCCTTTCGTACGGGGTTGTCTTGATCATCGAAAAGATCGCCGGTGTGGCCTGATTTTATAGGTTCGCTATAGCTCCAACCATCCGCTCGTGGGCTTTGGCTTACGGGCGGATATTTTTTGCCTGCAAACTGATCTCAGGTTGGTGCGAAAGCGCACAGACCTTACCTGCTCTATCTACTTAAATCTTAAACAAGACTGAAAATTTAAGGGGAAAAATCTTATGAAGACGGTGGGCCTGTGGATCGATCTTCAAAAAGCGGTAATCGTTTCCGCCACTGAGCAAGTTGTCGATGTTGAGTTTGTTAACTCATATATCGACAGTCGCCGCTGGCAATTAGACGTCTGGGAGCTGCCGGCTGCGATCAGGCAGAGGATGTCGGAGGAGCAATTGGGACGTTTCTACGAGAAGGTTTCCGAATGTGTCATAGGCTCTCGATCCATCCTCATTTTTGGCCCGGGAGAGGCAAAGTGCGAGTTACGGCGGCGTCTTGGCACGGATTGCTACACAGGCACGATCATTGGATTTGAATCTGCCGGCAAAATGACCAACGCTCAGATAGTGAACAAGGTTCAACGCCGATTTGTTTCGCATCATGCTCTCGTCAGTTTACGTTCCGCCACTCAATCGAGCCTTGCCTTAAAACCATTGAAATGACATCATTTTTCTTTAGAGGAAAGATATGTCAGCAGTCCTTACAGAACCCCGCGTCATCGAAGATTACCTCGTAATGCCCGACGCAGAGATCGCGGCACGGATCGAGTCCGCTCGTCAGGAGCTTGGTGACCGTGTCGTAATCCTCGGGCATCATTACCAACGCGACGATGTCATAAAACACGCCGATCTGACGGGCGACAGTTATCAGCTTTCGGTAATGGCTTCGCAGACTGAGGCCGAGTTTATCGTGTTTTGCGGTGTTCATTTCATGGCCGAGTCGGCGGACGTACTTGGCAAAGACCACCAGCACGTCATCCTGCCTGACCTCGGTGCCGGGTGCTCGATGGCAGATATGGCGAACATCGATCAGGTCGAGGACGCGTGGGAGCAGTTGCGCGAGATCGGAGTGTTGGACAACAAAGTCGCACCGATCACGTACATGAATTCGACCGCCGCGATAAAAGCATTTTGCGGCCGAAACGAGGGCGTCGTCTGCACATCGTCAAACGCGGTCCCGCTATTCGACACATACCTCAAAAATTACGACAAGATGTTTTTCTTTCCCGACCAGCATCTTGGCCGCAATACCGGAGCCAAATTTGGCATACCGCTGGACAAGATGGTGCTGTGGAATCCGCACGAAGAGCTTGGCGGTAACACCGAGGAGCAGCTTCACGCGGCAAAGCTGATATTGTGGCGGGGACATTGCTCGGTGCACGGACGCTTTAAGCCTTGGCATGTCGAGCAGATCAGAAAGGACCATCCGGGAATGCAAGTTTTGGTTCACCCTGAATGTCCGCGTGAGGTTGTCGAACTAAGCGATCTCGACGGCTCGACGTCGTTCATTATTAAGACAGTCGAAAATTCACCCGCCGGATCAAAATGGGCGATCGGCACCGAGGTCAATCTCGTCAACCGCTTGCAAGCACGTTTTCCCGACAAAGAGATCCGCCTGCTCGCACCTGACCTCTGCATGTGTGCGACGATGTATCGCATCGCACCGCAAAACCTCGCTTGGGCCCTCGAAAATCTGCTCGACGGCAACGTCGTTAACGAGATCATCGTCGATGACGAAACAAAACACTACGCCAACATCGCCCTTCAACGGATGATCTCTATGACTGAGAAGACTTGAACCGCAGAGACGCGGAGCCGCAGAGGCGATCCAAACAGGATTAACAGGATATACAAGATTTGAAAACCGAAGCTCACGACCCTCTTTTCAACCCATCTTGTGCATCCTGTCCATCCTGTTAATTTTCCTCTCCGCGACTCAGCGACTCTGCGGTTAAACCATTTTCCCTTGCTTTATTCACGCCTGTCGAACAAAATAACTAAAAGGAGTTTTACGATGACCGAGGCCGAAACATCTGGCATTTCACGTTTACGTGCAAGTGAGATAATGACCAAAAACGTACGTACGGCGACGCGCGATCTCAGTTTGCGTGATGTCGCGTCGATGATGCGTGACGGCGATATGGGAGCGGTTCCGGTCGTTGATGGCGGCAAGCTTCTCGGTATCGTGACCGATCGCGACATCGTGGTTCGCGGCGTGGCGAACGGTAAATCTGCTAACACCGCGATCGGCGAGGTAATGACAACCGAGCTTTTTTCGGTCGCTCCTGACGATTTTGTTTTCGAAGCAATCCGCCTGATGGGCGACAAACAGGTCCGCCGCATTCCGGTTGTAAACCCCGACGGCTCGCTTGCCGGCATCATTGCGATGGCTGATATTGCTCTCGAGATGGAAGACGAAAAAGAGATCGCCGAAACGCTCGAAGAGATCTCAAGCGGAGCTTCTTTTTGGGGAAAGAATTAAGGGATGTTTGTTCGACGACACAAGTCGATCTTGTTGTTGATGACCGCCGTGCTGCTTGCAAGTTCGGCGGTCGTTCCAGCTCAACTTCCGTCCGCCGAGGTGATCGCCGCGAGCGGCAGTTTTGACGGCAAGTTATACACCAACAGCCAATTAGATTTTACGATCCTCGCTCCTGGGGGATGGAATTTTTACACGACCGACCAAAACAAGGCCGTCGTTGCTAAAAACCGAGAAACTGCTGTAAAGACCACTGACACAACCCTGCAAAGCTCGGCGGCGAATACGCAGGTCCTCTTTCAGGCGACGCCGCCATCGCTTGCCGGACAGGAAAAATCTGCATTATTCTCAAGCGGGATCGAACGGCTTGTTAAACCGACCACCGTCGATGCGTATATCGATGCCAACAAAACTCTCGTGCTTTCGTCGCCTAACTTAACGCTTGCAAAGGATATTTATCGGCTTACGTTTGGCGGGGTAAAATTTGCGGCGTTTGAGGTCGAGGGCGTTCGTAGCGGCACCAAATATCGGCAGCGTTACATCGCGACGATTCGCAAAAATGCCGCATTGTTTTTTGTAATTACGTTGTTTGATCCAAAACAGGACGCAATCGTTGACTTTAGTCTGCAAACGATAAAATTCAGCAAATAATGGCTAAATCGACCAATCGTTTTTTTCAATTTGTCGGGACATCCAAAAATGTCCGCTCCGGCCAGCTTTGGTATCCGGCGGCGGACGTTTATCAAACGCCCGACGGCTGGGTCGTAAAGGTCGAGCTCGCGGGCGTCTCACCTGAGGATATCGAGATCGACATACAGGGCAACGTGCTCGCCATCGCCGGCTGTCGCAAGGACCGCTCATGCGGCGAAGGCGTGTCTTACCAGCAGATGGAGATCAGCTATAGCAATTTTGAAAAAACGCTAAAGTTTCCGGCTTCGATCGACGGAGCAAAGATCGAGCATATTTTCGAGAATGGCCTATTGATAATTACCCTTAGCAAAGCAAAGCAGAAAAGCTCGTAAAGCCCCGTCTAATAAATATTTATGCCTGACGAACTAGTAGACGAACAATTCAAAACGCAGGATATCAAGTTGCCGAGGGAACTTGAGATCGCAGTGCTGCCGCTGCAAAATACGACGCTGTTTCCAGAGACGGTCGTGCCGCTGGCGGTTGGGCGTGAGCGTTCGACCCGCGCCGTCGAATCGTCCCTTGCGACCGAGGAAAAGTTGATCGCCTGTGTCACGACCAAGAGCGAAAATGTCACCGGTGACGACGCAAAACCCGACGACCTTTACCGCATCGGCACCATCGTCAATATCAAACGAATGATGCGAAACGAGGGCATCATGCAGCTCATCGTGCAGGGCATCGACCGTTTTGAGATCGTCGAATGGACCGGCGAACAGCCGTATCTAAAAGCTAAAATTCAGGTGCTGCCCGAGCTTCGCCGCGTTGACGAAGAAGAGATCGAGGCGTTAAAACGCAATATTCAGGGGATGATACAAGAGGCCCTCGCCCTCTTGCCACAGGTTCCGCCCGAGATCCGCGTGGCCGTTACGTCGCAAGAAGATGCGGTTCAGCTTTCGTATTTTCTCGCCTCCGTACTCGACCTCGGCGTCGAGACCGAGCAAAAAATGCTCGAATCGAGCACGGTTGATGGCTTGTTGACGCTAACACACGCGGCGCTGGCACGTGAGCTTGAGATCATGCAGATCCGCTCAAAGATCGCGAACGAGGCTCAGCACGAGATGGACAAATCGCAACGCGATTACGTGCTCCGGCAGCAGATGAAGGCGATTCAGAAAGAGCTCGGTGATGACGAGGGCGGTGAAAAAGCTGAGGCTGACCAGCTCCGTGAGCGGCTCGAAAAAGCCGATCTGCCCGATGACGTCCGCAAAGAGGCGACCCGCGAACTCAAACGGATGGAGGCACTGCCCCAAGCCGCACCCGATTATCACGTCATCCGCACCTATCTCGAATACATCCTCGAGCTGCCCTGGCGCAAAGCGAGTGAGGAAAAGCTCGATCTCAATGAGGCCAGAAAAGTTCTCGACGAGGATCATTACGGACTCGAAGACATCAAAGAACGCATCTTAGAATCGCTCGCCGTCGTCAAACTGCGGCCCGATTCAAAAAGTCCGATCATCCTGTTCGTCGGCCCTCCGGGCGTCGGTAAAACGTCGCTCGGGCGTTCGATCGCAAGGGCCTTGGGGCGTGAATTTGACCGTTTGAGTCTGGGAGGTATGCGTGACGAAGCCGAGCTTCGCGGCCACAGGCGGACTTATGTCGGTGCGATGCCGGGCCGCATCATTCAATCGCTACGGCGTGTTGCGGTCAACAATCCGGTGTTGATGCTCGACGAGATAGACAAACTCGGCAATGATTTTCGCGGCGATCCTGCATCGGCACTCCTTGAGATATTGGATCCTGCGCAAAACAATACGTTTCGCGATAATTACATCGATCTGCCGTTTGACCTGTCAAAAGTTTTCTTTATCGCAACGGCGAATCAATTGCAGCCGATCCCGATGCCGCTCCGCGACCGCATGGAGATCATCCAGCTCGCGGGTTACAGCGACCGCGAAAAGCTGAATATTGCGAAGCAATATCTCATCCCGCGGCAGATAGCAGAAAACGGCCTGACCGAGGATCAGTTAACGATCACCGACGACGCGATAAATCTGCTCACGATGAGCTACACGCGTGAGGCGGGCGTTCGGCAGCTTGAACGAACGGT
>JBEBGA010000187.1:0-6284 GCA_040081695.1 Pyrinomonadaceae bacterium | reverse complement strand
GATATGTTTGACTGTGTGATACCGACGCGTAACGGCCGGACCGGCAGCGCCTTCACTTCGCAAGGGAAACTCAATATTCGTAACGCAAAATTTGCAACCGACGATCGGCCGCTTGACTCTGAATGCAACTGCTCTGTGTGCCGCCGATATTCGCTCGGATACCTGCGTCATTTGTACCAAGCGGGCGAGATGAACGCGTCGATAATGATCTCTCACCACAACGTCGCTTTCTTTTTGGAAACGATGCGGCGGACGAGGGAAGCGATCCGTGAGGGTCAGTTTCAGGCGTTTCGAAAAGACTTTTTGAATAAACTAAAGACAAACGAGGCAGGCGGCGTTTGATTAAGGTAAGGTAAATGTATATTATTTTGCTTTTGTCTTTAGAGATACCTTAATGAATACAAATCTATTTCTATTTCAGGATCCTGCAGCGGGCGGAGGGAGCATCTTATGGACGATACTTCCGTTTGCCTTTATCTTTGGCATTTTTTATTTTCTGGTGATCTTGCCGCAAAAACGGCAAAAGCAGCAGCTCCAAGAAATGATCTCTGCCCTCAAGATCAATGACGAGATCGTCACTAATGGTGGCATCATCGGCAAGATCAAAGAGGTGAAAGATACAAGCTACATCATCCAGAGCGCTGAGAAATCGTTCATCGAGATCGGCAAAAGCGCCGTTGTCGGCAAAAAGGCAGAGCCAGGCGTTTGATAAAGAGATTCAGTAGTAAGACAGCAATGAAGAATACCGGTTTAATGATAAGAACGGCGATAATCATCGTCATTACCCTCGTAGGAATATATTTGGTCATCGGCCCAAGACGTGCCCCTAACGCGAGCGATTTTACGCTACAGGGCTTTAAGGACAACCTTGCGAAAAATATCAATCTCGGCCTCGACCTCAAGGGCGGTTCCCATCTAGTGATTCGCGTAAAAACAGAGCAGTACCTCAAAAAACTGACTGAGAATAACGAGGGTGCCGCTTTGCAGGCTGCGAAAGAGGCTAAAGACGAAGCCGGCAATCCGCTGGGTGTCACCGACGGATCGGTAATTACTGAGAATGGTAACTATCAGATCAAATTGAACCTGACAGATGCATCAAAGGCATCAGCAGTCATCGACGCGGTGAAAAAGAAGGTCGATCTTGTCAATTGGACCGAATCGACATCGGGCAACTCAATTATCTGGTCGCTTCCTGCTCAGGCTCAGGGCGTGCTCAAGGAGCAAGCGACCGAGCAGACATTAAAGATCATAGACAGCCGTATCAATGCATTCGGTGTCAAAGAACCAACGCTGCAGCGGCAGGGAAGATCGGATTCGGGGCAGATCCTGCTCCAAATGCCCGGTCTCGAGAATCCGCAACGAATTAAAGATCTGATCCAGGGTGAATCTAGACTGGAATTGATGAAGATCGTCAGCCCGCCAAACCCGACCCCGGTGCAAACATATCCGACCAAAGAGGCGGCGCTTGCAACTATCGGCGGTAAGGAGTCAGATACGCGTAAAGTCTTATTATATACAGACCGTGACGAAGCGGCCGCGCTACCCAATACTCCACCGGATCAGCAGCCAAAGCAGTATGTTGTCGTAGAATCACCGGCCGTCGTTGATGGCAGTGAGCTACGAGATGCGGCCGCCATTCAAGCGCGTGGCGGGGGCAGCGATTATCAGATCACTTTTTCGTTCAAACCCGCCGGGGCTCAGAAATTTGGTGATTGGACGGGAAAGAACATCGGCAATTACATGGCTGTCGTGCTTAACGACGAGGTCAAGTCTGCCGCTTACATCAAATCTCAGATCTTTGACTCGGGTGAGATATCAGGCCGCTTTACAAAGAATACGGCGGACGACCTTGCCTTAACGCTGAAGTCAGGAGCTCTGCCCGCAGGTATCGAGTATCAGGAAGAGCGTACGGTTGGTCCGAGCCTCGGTGCTGATTCCATCCGTGCGGGTGTCGCGGCGTCGATCGGCGGACTGATCTTTGTCATTCTGTTTATGCTCTTTTATTATCGCGGGTCCGGCGTCAATGCTGTGATCGCTCTCGTCCTGAATATGCTGTTGACCCTCGCGGCCCTCATCGTATTTGGCTCGACTCTTACGCTGCCCGGTATCGCCGGTCTTATCCTCGGTATTGGTATGGCGGTTGATTCGAACGTGCTTATTTTTGAGCGTATCCGCGAAGAACTGAGAGCGGGGTTTAGTGTCTCCGAGGCGGTAAGCATGGGCTTTGATAGGGCGTTTGTCACCATCATCGACACGCATATTACGACCATTTTATCGTCGATCATCCTATATGTGACAGGTTCGGGTCCGATCAAAGGATTTGCTGTAACGCTGATCCTCGGATTGCTTATTAACCTTTTCACAGCAGTTTTCGTATCACGTACAATTTTTATGTGGGTTTTGAGCCGTAATCCAAAAATGGAAAAGCTCAGTATCTAGTTTTATTTCGAACACAATGTTTAATTTTTTTCAGAACATTAACATCGACTGGCTCGGTAAACGCAAAGCGTTCATCGCTGTTTCGATAGTTATCATGCTTGCGGGTCTTGTTTCATCGATCGGGCGTCAGTATACGCCTGGAGGAACAGAGGCGTTTAATCTCGGCGTCGATTTTCAGGGCGGCACGGTAGTTGTTGCAAAGTTTAGAGCACGTCCAAGCGATGACGATATACGCACGGCGTTAAAGACAGTTGGCGTTAACGAGCCGGTGATCCAGGCTTCTCTCGATAAAACGGACGAGGTGCTCATCAAGATCCCCCTCGTTGAGGGAACTGCTCCGTCAACAGAGGCCGCTCCGGACGCCGCTAAGACCGCTGAGCAGGTTCAGGCGGGCCGTGCTACGGTCAAAACAGCTCTCGATACCTTTGGCAAAGAAGCAGAGGGTGAAACTACTCTAGACACTGCCCCTGACTCCGCTTATAAGATCGTCGGAACTGACTCTGTTGGTGCTGTTGCCGGTTCTAAGCTTAGGAATCAGGCAGTTACGGCAACTTTGTTCGGCTTGCTCGGTATCTTGCTTTTTATCGCGTTTAGATACGACTGGACGTATGCGGCGGGAGCGGTTATCGCCGTGTTTCACGACGTGCTTATCGTTCTTGCGTTTTTCTCGGTCTTTCAGTGGGAGATCAATCTGACGGTGATCGCAGCTTTGTTGACCCTCGTCGGCTTTTCGGTTAACGACTCGATCGTTATTTTTGACCGTATCCGCGAAAATTTAACGCTCAACCGTACCGGTTCGCTCTATGAGATGACCAACCAGTCGATCAACCAGACCATGTCTAGAACGATTGTGACCAACGGGCTTGTATTCCTTTCAGTATTGGCTCTGGTGTGGTTTGGCGGCGAGGTATTGCGGAGCTTTTCGCTAGCTCTGTTCGTCGGTGCTATCACCGGAACTTACTCTACGATAGCCATTGCCAGCCCGATCGCGATCTGGTGGCAAAACAAACTTGGCGATTCGCGCGTAAGAGACGTAACGCCTCAGCCTGCGGCGGGCGAAAAACTGGCGTCATCGTCACGCCGGACGGTCACACGACGGCCTGTCACGCGATAGGAGCTTCAAGGGTGAAGGATTTTTTTGAAAAAAGTATTAAAACACTTCGAAATCAAGGCGATTATTCTTGACTTTCGAATGTTAAACTTTTAGACTTCTGTTCGTTGCTGGTCAATTTAACTGTTTTGCTTCTGCTCTGTTCTGGCTATCAGCCTGAATAGAATGCCGAACTCGTAGAACTTTCCGTTTTTCGACCGGTAAGTGTTAATGCGTTCCTGCATTAAATGATAAGAGGCAAAAAGGTTAATACATTTTTATTGCAGGTTGTGATGCACCATACATTGTGACAACAACTTGACGGGTATAATTTTCATCAAAGTGTTCGTAAGGTTTCGTAACCCTTGACCTATCCTGGCACCGGAAAAAGGGAGGAAGTAAAATGCTTGATCAATTAGTAGAATCCAAAAATAACTCGGCCGAGAACAAACGTAAGAGTCAGTTCTTGCTTGTTGTAATGTCCATCGCCGTGGTTGCTCTTTTGTCTTCGTGGACATACAGCCTATTCGCCAAAGATTTTGGGATGGGCAGTGACGATCTGTCGCTGACCACACTGGTCGCTCCTGTACCCGTCGCTGAGGAAGAACCGCCACCCAAGCCAGAAAAGCAACCCGAGCAAAAGCAACCCGACGTGGACGTTCGGAAAGAGCTGATCCAGAACATTTTCCAAACGCCGGTAAAACCGCCTGACACAATTAGCTCGACTAAAAATCAGGTCAAGGAAATGCGTCTCGATCGTCTGACCAAGCTTGGCAGCAACGATTCGGATACCGGGGCCAGAGTCGACCCGGGTGTCGCGAGAACCGTAGATGACGGTGGAACAGGCGGACTTTCGACCTCGACCGGAACGTCTACGACGGGTGGTGAAGAGGATGCTCCTCCGCCAAAAGCTACGCCAAAACCAGCACCTAAGACAGTTTCGGGTGGTGTGCTAAACGGTAAAGCTACCAGTCTGCCAAAACCGGCATACCCGGCGGCAGCTAAGGCAGTTCGTGCCGGCGGTGCGGTCAGCGTACAGGTGCTCATCAGTGAAACGGGCAGCGTGATTTCGGCCAGTGCCGTCAGCGGCCATCCGCTCTTGAGAGCCGCGGCTGAGGGTGCCGCACGCGGCGCACGATTCAGCCCGACGATGCTTTCCGGTCAAGCCGTTAAGGTCTCAGGCGTCATTACATATAATTTCGTTCCGTAGGGAACACAAGGATTTGCGGGAGCCAAGCGTTTGACGATGCTCCCGCAAAAAATTATCGCAATCATTAATTTTTGATTTCTTTGGAGGAAAAACCATGACAATTTTGATGTTCGCCGAAGGCGGCGTTTCATTCGGTATCTACGATATCGCTAAGAGCCTGACAATTCCGGGTTGGGGCGTTATCATCACCCTGCTGCTGCAGTCGGTCTATATGATCGCTGTCGGCATCGAACGCTGGCTGACGTATAACAAAGCCAAGACCCAATCGCGTGCATATGCACCGAAAGTCGCACAGGCTTTGAAGAACAGCAATATTGATGAAGCAATCAATATCAGCGACAAGCATAAAGATTCGCACCTCGCTATGGTCGTTTCGTCGGGCTTGAAAGAATTTGCTGCTCATCAGGGCAATTCCGATATCTCGGCTGACGAAATGGAAGCATCTAAGCGTGCTCTTGATCGTGCTATTGCCGTTAAGACCGCTGAATTGAAGCGCGGCCTTTCCGGTCTGGCTACGGTCGGTTCGACCGCTCCGTTCGTCGGATTGTTTGGTACCGTCGTTGGTATTATCGGTGCGTTCCAGGCCTTGAAAACCAATGAATCAGCGGGTATCGGAGCCGTCGGTGGTGCTATCGCCGAAGCTCTGGTCGCAACCGCTTTTGGTATTCTCGTAGCTATTCCGGCAGTGTGGCTGTTTAACTATTACACCAGCAAAGTTACAAGCTTTGGTGTTGAAATGGAAAATTCGGCTTCAGAACTCGTCGACTACTTTATCAAGCAGCGTTCAAAGGCTCTTCGCGGCTAGTTTTTTACGCGTAGGATCTTTAACGAACTCAGGAGATTTTTGCTATGGGTGCAAGTGTAGGTGGTGCTAGCGAATATAACTCGGACATTAACGTAACTCCGATGGTTGACGTGATGTTGGTGTTGTTGATCATTTTCATGATCGTCACACCGCTGCTTCAACAAGGTGTTTCGGTTAATCTGCCGAGAGATATGGTCAGTCCCGATGAGGACGCGGACATCGCCAAGGACACTTCCGTGATCATAGCTATTCCCGATAATAGTAATTTCTACATTGGGAAAGAGCAATTTCCGCTTGACGCACTTGGTGACGTTATCAAAAAGCGTATGGAAGGCAAAACGCCTGAAAAACGCATCGTCTATATCAAGAGCGGCGTGGAAGTAGATTATGGTAGGGTCGTACAGGCGATCGAGACTATTCGTAAACAGGACATCGATAAGGTTGGCCTGGTTGCGGATAAGAAAAAGGGCGGCGAACAGCCGAAATAGTGTTGATGAAGCAGATTTCTTGCTGATTCAAGGAAGGTAAAGATATGGGAATGTCTACAGGCGGTGGTGGTGATGAAGCCAAACCGACTATTAACGTTACACCGTTGATCGACGTGTTGCTCGTTCTGATCATCATCTTTATGGTCATTACGCCGCTAAAACCTAGCCGATTTGAGGCTAAGGTGCCGGCGGAACCAAAGGACCAGCAAGATGTGAACGTCAAGCCCAATCCGTTGACGCTCGTGGTTGCGA
>JBEBGA010000186.1:0-6288 GCA_040081695.1 Pyrinomonadaceae bacterium | reverse complement strand
GCTTCCAGCAATCGCTGAAAGCCCCATGTTTATTGGTCGGGACGGCGAGATTTGAACTCACGACCTCTCGCACCCCAAGCGAACGCGCTACCAGACTGCGCTACGTCCCGAAAAACCGAATTCTAAGAGTAATTTTACGGCGGGAGATTGTCAAACCTGACGGTTTATTGCGAGGCTCTGGGCTTATTCAGCATTTCACGTAGTTCGAGCAGATGAGCGGCAAGCAATTTAAGCGCGTCGCGTTGATCGCCCGAAAATTCCGCTGCTGTCGCAACCTGTCTTGGCGTCGGCTCAAAATCAAATAGAGTCGGGGCTTGCGGGTCTTCTGTACGGGTTTCGGCAACAGATGCTGTTTCGGCGACCGGTTTGGGCTTGTTGCCCTCACGAGCTTCGCTTTGGAGCTTTTTGCGGGCACCTGCGATGGTAAACATCTCGTTGTAAAGCAGTTGCTTGATACGCAAAGCGATCTCTACATCTCGCCGACGATAGCTGCGTTGGCCTGATTTATTCTTTTGCGGTGACAGCACCGAAAACTCAGTTTCCCAATATCTCAGGACATGCGCCTGAACGCCGACAAGGTCGCAGACCTCACCTATTTTGAAGTATATTTTCTCAGGTATTACAACAGGTTCTTGTGCCATCATGAGTCAGGGTGTGTTAAAGTTTCTTGCAAGTCAGTAGCGGTTATTCTATGCATTTAGGGCACTTGTGTCAACAGCAATTAGTATGGTGAGCGAATTTGAGTTTATTGACCGCATTAAGTCCAAATACGCCCTGCATCGTGTAGGTGACGACTGTGCGGTGCTGCCCAAGGACGCCGAGACTGATCTGCTCGTCACCGCAGATATGCTCGTCGAAGACATTGATTTCCGCCTCGATTGGACCACGCCGGAATCCCTCGGCCACAAAGCCCTCGCGGTTTCCCTTTCTGATATTGCCGCGATGGGCGGAACGCCAAAATGGGCAATGCTATCCATCGGGATCCCCGAAAATCTTTGGAAAACCGATTTTATTGATAGATTTTATGCGAGGTGGTTTACTCTGTCATCGGAATTTAACGTCGAGTTAGTCGGCGGTGATGTGTCAAAAGTGCCGGACAAACTGGTTATCGACTCGATAGTAGGCGGCGATTGTGCAAAAGGAAAGGCCATTTTACGCACAACGGCAAAGCCTGGTGATGCTGTGTTCGTGACTGGAACTCTTGGCGGTGCGGCTGGAGGACTCAAATTGCTTGAAAATGGTTTGCGATTTGACGATTCACTGCCAATTGAGCAGCATGATCTGACTCTAAAACAGCTTCAACCCCGGCCTCAGCTAGCTATATCTAACTCATTGCAATTAATGGATATAGCGACATCCATGATAGATGTCAGCGATGGTCTGTCGTCTGACCTGATGCACATCTGTTCGGCAAGCGGTGTCGGAGCCAAGATCGATCAGTCTGACTTACCTGTTGAGCCGCTTCTTGCAGTAAATTTTGCTGCTCAAGAGTGTCTCGACATGGCGATCAACGGCGGCGAAGATCTTGGACTGCTTCTTACCGTCGATAAAAAAAATATTTCACTGTTAAATTCATTGCCCGTTACGCACATCGGTGAGATCACCTCACATGTTGGTATAATTGAACTTATCCATGAAGATAAGACTGTGATTCTAGAGCCAATAGGCTACCGTCATTTCTAGGATCTTTCTCCGAAAAACAAGAAAATCTCAAAAAAGTGCTTGACAAGCAATTTTGACCTGTGCCAACATTGCGACTTCCTCGAAATGCGAGGGAAAATTTGTGGAGATAATTTGATGCTACGAAACTTAGAACATAAAACGGCGATAGTTTCGGTCCAATGCGACCGAATGGCCGTGCCGTGTCTCGGTATGGATAGCATGAGTGATCAGCCCAAATCGGCAGGAACGACCTGCCTCGAACAACCAGATTGATACTGCGGGAGCGGCGTTCCCGCTCCCGAAACATCGAAAGAACGACCCTTTAGTGTCGGACAAGTTTTTAGGAGCGGTTACGCCGGGATCATTGTAGGGTCCCAGGGTAGCCGCTCCTTTTACTTTTGATGTTTGACAACTGAATAGCCGTACAAAAGCCAGTGGTGATGAATGAAATGTTCATCGCCACTGGCCAAGTTCACATAATCACAAGTTTGCGAGATTTGTGAATCAAACTAAAATCTGAATGCTTGGTTGCCTATCTGACATATAATAGCAATGTGAGGATCAAGAAATTTAGCTGTATCAGATGCGGCGGGCCAAAGGTCAATCCGTATTTTATGCCGTACATTATGTGCGATTTTTGCGGGTCGCTGACGGATATTGATTTTACGGTCGGGATGGAAAAATGGAACGAATCGACCTTCAACCAAGTCTGGTACACGGTCAAAAAGTTGATGTACGCAAGCAATGCCCAAAACTCTCTTGCTAGAGGCGATAAGGACGCGTACTATCTCGGCCAGCTCGAATATTGGGATTTTTATTACAAGACCTTCCCTGCATATCTGCCGCCAACGGCTGCCGATCCTAAAGTTTATAAGACCTATATCCAGGTCTGTGCCGAATCGAGCACCGTGACAGCCTTTGAAACAAAATGGCAGTCCTACGGTGCCGAGCAACAAGCGTTGCAGGCGAAAGTGCAAATGCAGCTCGTTAACGGCCAGCAAAAAGCTGAGTCAGTAGCATTCTTCGCTTTAGCCGAATTTTTTGTAAGCATCACAAAGGAAGGGATGAAGTCGTTCTACGAAAATCCGCGATACGAGATCATGCACACAGTGCTGCCGCAGACGGTGCATATGAAAATGCGGACGTCGATGTTTGCCCAGGCGTGGCTTCCCTATCTAACTGAAGAAGATGTGGATCGCTTACTAAAACTGCTCGGTTTTTCAAACGAATATGTCGAGATCGAGCAGCCTCCGGGACATTATCTGGACTGTGGTTCGTGCAAAGCACAGGTCTTTGCACCGGACGGCTCATATCGCGTTTATTGCGAAAAATGTCATACGACGACCGCAGTCAGGTCGGCGTTTTTCTGCTCCGGATGTGGAGGACAAAATGATGTGCCGGACGATCCGTCACAGCCCACAACATGTGAGAGATGCGGCACGGCGAACCGTTTGATCAAGCCGCTATTTGGCTAATCTCAGCAACATATTGTTTTACATAAACCTTACGCAACTAAATATAGTGCTTGCGTTTAACGATTTTTGATATTAAATTACATACAGAAAAATAGGAGGAGAGAGAATTGCTAACAAGTCGAGTTTTACTTTTGAACTTTTCTTACGAACCGCTTGGCACCGTTGGTGTTGCCCGGGCAGTGTGTCTGTGGTTTCGCGGCGCGATCTTTGTCGAAGAAAACGACGGCGACAATGTGCTTCACTCGCCTTCGACAGAGTTTCCGGTGCCGTCGGTGATCCGGCTGCGTCATTACATCCATCTGCGTCGCAACAACCGCGAAACGACGATGAAACGGGCTCGGATCTATATTCGTGACCGCTATCGCTGTCAGTACTGCGGTGAGCATAAACACGCCAAGGAATTGACGCTCGATCACATTTTCCCGCGTGCCCAAGGTGGTGAAAGCACTCCGCAGAATCTGGTCACCGCATGCGTCAAATGCAACCAGCGTAAGGGCAACCGCACGCCGGAACAGGCGAGAATGCCTCTGCTGACGTCGCAAAAGTTGCTAAGACTCGGTCTTGATCATGTTTTGCTCTGCCACTATGCAGAAAATCGTCCCGAATGGCGAAAGTATCTATTTATGGACGATATTGACGACGAGGCCAAGATAATGGCAGCATAATAGTAGGAGTTTTTGAACCGATGGATTGCGGCTTGATGAATAATCAGGCCGCATTTTTTTTTTTGGTCCGGTCCGGACCAAATAGACCAAAGTGGACCAAGCTTTTGGCGGAGTAGTTTAAATGGATAAAATCCCGGCCTCATAAGCCGAAGACTACAGGTTCAAATCCTGTCTCCGCAACCTTTTGTTTAGCCACCGAGCGCACCGAGAACCCTGAGATAGAAATAATTTCTTCTCAGCGGCCTCTGTGATCTCTGTGGCAAAATTCCTACGGCTATTCAGTTATTTGTGGTGAATGATATGAGATACAAAGACGAGAAAGAGATCGCCGAGGTCGTCCGCACCTTTGAAGACGCAACGATCAGCCGCGATGCGTGGAAACACGCCGAGCATCTGACCGTTGCTCTTCATTACCTGTCGCTGCACGATATGGAAACGGCGACGGCGAAGATGCGCGACGGCATATTTAAATTGTTAGGGGCGTTTGAGGTCGATCTGACAAAAGAAATGCCATATCACGAGACGCTGACGATGTTTTGGATGCGGAACGTGGCGGATTTTAACGCTTCGAAAAATGGCACTTCCATTTTAGATAAGGCGAACGAACTCGTCGCCACATACGACAAAGACTATCCGTTGAAATTTTACAGTCGGGAGTTTTTGTTTTCGGATGAGGCGAGGGCGGCATTTGTCGAAGGCGACTTAATTCAGACAGGATAAACAGGATGTACAGGATTCATTTATTGGTATTAAAAATATATCCTGTCCATCCTGCACATCCTGTTCTAATTTCAGGTAAATTAGTTATCAGTACTGGTAGCGATGTTAGTTTCGTATAATCTTTTTTTCTTATGCTCAGATTTTTCAACACATTATCGCGTCAGGTAGAGGAATTTCAGCCGATCGAATCGGGTAAGGTGCGGATGTATATCTGCGGGCCGACGGTTTGGAATTTTGCTCATATCGGCAATTTTCGGACATTTATCTTTGGCGATGTATTGCGGCGGTATTTGAAGTTTAAGGGTTTTGAGCTAACGCATGTGATGAATCTGACGGACATCGACGATCGGATCATCAACGAAGCGGCTGCCCGAAATATTTCGATCGACGAATTTACCGAGCCCTTTGCACAGTATTTTCTTGAGGATTTTGACGCGCTTGGCAATGAGCGGCCGGAGATAATTCCGCGGGCGACACATCATATTCCAGAGATGATCGACATTATCTCGACGCTGCTTGAGAATGGCCACGCGTACGAATCGGACGGGTCGATCTATTACCGCATCACGGCGTTTCCTGAGTACGGCAAGCTGTCGAAGATCAATTTTTCCGGTAACCGCGACGGCGGCAGCGAGCGTATCGACACGGACAAATACGACAAAGAAGACGCCCGCGATTTTGCTTTGTGGAAACTGGTAGGTCCTGACGATCAACCCGGTTGGGACGCTCCGTTTGGACGCGGCCGTCCCGGCTGGCACATCGAGTGTTCCGCGATGGCGATGAAGTATCTCGGCGAGACGTTTGACCTGCACGCCGGCGGCCAGGACCTGCAATTTCCGCATCACGAGAACGAGATCGCCCAATCCGAAGGTGCGACCGGCAAGCAGTTTGCCAAATACTGGATCCACAGCGAGTTCCTAAAGATCGACGACGTTACGATGTCCAAATCAAAGGGCAATTTCTTTACGTTTCGCGATCTCGCGGGCCAAGGCTATTCGCCGCTCGCGATCAGATACTTACTGCTGTCGGTTCCCTATCGTAAGCAGCTCAATTTCACGTTTGAAGGGCTACAGGGTGCAGAATCGACGACTGAACGTCTTCGCAATTTCCGGTCGCTTGCAAAAGAAAGCAATGGCACCGGTGACGAAAAAGACGCCGTCGAACTGGTAATGATCGCGTTAAAAAAGTTCGAAGCCGCGATGGACGATGACCTGAATACCGCAGCCGCTCTGGCCGCTGTTCACGACATGGTCCGCGAAGTGAATACCTTAATGGCGGAGCGATCCCTCTCCAACGACGAAAAGGAAGCCGTTCTCGATGCTGTTTCAAAATTTGATGCTGTTCTCGGTATTTTCGGTACCGAATCAAGTGAGATACTGGACGACGAAATCGAAAAACTTATCGAAGAACGACAAAACGCTCGTGAGAATCGCGACTTTGCCCGCTCAGACGAGATACGCAATCTGCTGGCTGAGCAAGGTATTGTTTTAGAAGATACAAAAGACGGGGTCCGTTGGAAGAGGCGTTAACGGGTCAATACTCAAATAGACAATTGCCCGGTTGTTTGGTCATTTCGATTCGGTAAGCGGTTGATGGAGCTATTGCATTTACTCTTGAAGGACACGGCGTATAACCTTTTGCGGTAAGAGCCGTGAGCAGCCAGCCGTTCAGGACGGGCGGCTCCGTGCGGAAAAAGATAACTATGTTAGCGTCGTTTATCTCGTCGACAGTTGTCCGGCGGATGCCGTCGAATTGTCGAGGCAAAA
>JBEBGA010000542.1:0-1547 GCA_040081695.1 Pyrinomonadaceae bacterium | reverse complement strand
CCTTACTCCGTGCGGGCTTCTGCAACGAGGCTCCCGAGTACCAGTCCACATGATACTTGATCAAATAATCAAATATCCCGAGCAAAAACGACCCCGAGCCGCAGGCGATGTCGGCGAAGCGCATTTTTGAGATCTCTTCGGGTGACGCCGAGCGTCTCTTCTGGCTCCCCTCCTTACGAAGGAGGGGTACGGCTTTAGCCGGGGGGTGGTTCTCTGCACTAGTAACCTCGGCGCCCGTTTCCACCACGTCCGGGAGAACCACCCCGTCAGACCCGACAAAAGACGTCGGCTCCGCCACCCCTCCTTCGTAAGGAGGGGAGCTATGGAGCAGCTTCCCGATCGTATTCTCAACAATATATCGAACGATATATTCAGGCGTGTAATAGACACCGCCCGCCTTTCGCACCTCGGGCTTTTCTTCGAGCCGGGCACGCTTGTCGGTGACGACTATTGTCTTGCCGAGGAAACGCTCGTAGATCGAGCCGAGAATGTGGATCGGGATCGTGTTGAAATCGTATGCCGAATTCTTGTGCGACAGCCAGCCAAGCGTATCGCCAAACGCCTTTTCGTCCGGCTGAAAGTCAGGTGCGTCGAGTATCGCATGCGGCTTAAAGATGATGCCGTTGTAGATCGAATTGAGCCGCGGCACCTCCGCCGTAAAATCGCGCCATTTGCTGCCCGACTTTATACCCAGCCGGTCGATGATCTCGGACGGCTCGACCAGCTTGTCCTCGAGAAAGCGAATAAAGACCAAACGGTCGAGAGTCCGCTGTGTGATCTCGGTCAGCTCGTCTTCGTCGAGGTGCGGATTTTTTCGTTTGAATCCCTGTGCCAGCTCGCTGCGATGGACGTCAAGCTCGGTCAGGAACGTATCGCCCACCGGCTGTATCTGCACCGCCGGAGCAACCTTAGCCGCCTTGGCCGACTTCGCCTTTTTAAGGCCGGTGATAAATTTCTCAAGCGAATTGTCCCCGACCGCCTCGCGTGAGAAGAGGTAATAGATCTTTCGGAAAGCCTCTTCGTCGAGAAACTGCGTGTAGTGAAACTTTTCGATGATGCCCTTCGTCGCCTTTTCTACGACAGGCTTGTATCTGGAATCGAGTATGAGAAACTGTTCGAAATCGGTAAGAACGGCGAGCGGCGTATTCGAGTTCCACCCGTATCGCATCGCCTGAAAGCAATCGTAATCATTCTCAAGCTGCCGCGAGGGCTTCTTCGCCTCGGCCATAAAACGAGCCTGTAAGAAATTTGGACGCGTGTAAAATGCGTAATCGGCCCGCTTGCCGCGATCGCCGACCATCACGCTCTTTTCGATCTTGACCTCGCGCTCGTACGGGTTTGGATGCTCCTGATGATAAACATCCCAGCCAAGCGCGACAAAGAACTGGTTGAGAAACTGATCGCGAACCTCTTGCTCCAAATACCTGGGCGAAAGATACGCCGATTCGTTCTCGGCGAATCGAGTCGCAAGCTCAGTGACCTGCTCAAATGCGGTTTCGAAATTCTTGGGAACCATAGCGTGATGCACGGCAAATGTAGCATTTATC
>JBEBGA010000541.1:0-1552 GCA_040081695.1 Pyrinomonadaceae bacterium | reverse complement strand
GATCAAATAGGTCGGACCGCCGAGATAGGTCACCCGCGGCATCATCGCCAAATTGTTAGGCTTGACCGCCATTTTGTCTAATTCTGCCAGATCGTTGATCTCGACGGTTTCATTGCCGAAGGCCTGCAGATTTGTGACAGCTAATGCTGCCGCCGCACCGCCAAGTAATGTGCCGAGTGCTTTGCGTCGGCTCACAGTTGTTTCCTTAATATTCTTTTCGTTCATTTTATCTTTCTCTTCCTGTTTTTTATCCGAACCTTGATTATCTACCAGAATGACGTTTGCTTTTTAAAAGGTGCGTGCCATCCACGCACCATCGTATTTGAACCGCTAAGGCCCTTCCCCAATCACTTACGCGCTTGCTGTACGACTTGCTAACGGAAATTCGATCGCCGGAAAGTCAACGACTGTTGCGGCGGTTTCGTTGAAGTAGTTGGTGAAGATGTTCAACGCGACATTGGCTACTATCTCCGCGATCTCTTTCTCGCTATAACCGGCTGCCTTGACTGTTTCAATGTCGGTCTCCGAAACTTTTCCGCGGCTGATGACAAGGGCACTTGCAAACTTCAAAGCCGCATCTACCTTCGCGTCATCCGACGATGCCCGACGTGCATTTGCAATTGCAGTTTCATCGAGACCCGACATCTTACCGATTGCTGAGTGTGCCGATGCACAATACTGGCAGCCGTTGATCTCGGCGGTTGTCAACGCGATCTGTTCGCGAAGCTTGGCGTTGAGCGTTGCGCCCAGCGAACCGCTAAAGTTCAGGTAAGCCTCCAAAACCGCCGGCGAGCTCGCCATTGTCGTCATCATATTCGGTGCAAAACCGATCTTGGCCTTTACGCCGTCGAGTAGATCCTTTGCTTTGCCGGTCGCTTCGTCGTGATTGATTGCTGTTATTCTCTGCATGATACTTTGATCTCCTAAATCGTAAATATTTCTGTAACTTATTCGTTACGTCTATACCTAGTGCATTCGTCATGCCACTTATGTGTGTTCCGCTAACTCGTTCATTAACAATAGTTTATGTCTATTCGTCATGTTCATAGTAGCGCCGAGATTTCGTGGTACAGCGACTTCTCGTTGCGTTTACAGCGAGATATCGTTATTGTCTCTTTATCATGTCAAATAGCGTCGCGTTCAATTCGATCAACGATCTCATCGTTCGAAAAAGTCCAGTGCCAGAGACCTTATCGGCGATCACCTCTCAAATGATCAGCCACGGCGATGTTGCTCTGGCCAGGATATGGCTAGTAAAAAGAGGCGATATTTGCGAGACGTGTACGATGCGTCCCGAATGCCCCAGTCAGGAGCGCTGCCTTCATCTCACAGCGAGTGAAGGAAGAGATCTCAAAGGTGAAATTTCATGGGAAAGCTTGGACGGAAGATTCGCACGTTTTCCGATCGGTGTACGGAAGATCGGGCACGTAGCAGCTAGGGGTGAAGCTATCCACCTCGATGATCTATTGACAACACGAAGCTCCTGGATCGCCGATCCCGAATGGATCCAAGCCGAAAAGATCAACGGTGTGGCTGCCCACCCTCTTAAGTT
>JBEBGA010000185.1:0-6321 GCA_040081695.1 Pyrinomonadaceae bacterium | reverse complement strand
GTTCCAGTGATCTCGCGAAACGGCTGGCAATTCGTTGATGAGTTTTTTATACAGCATCATTTTCAGCGGTTCACGTCCAATAAATATCAACATCCGCAGCCGTTTTTTTTCTTTCTATGGGTCCTGCCTTTGATGACTTTGCCGTGGCTGCCTTTCTTTTTTGCAGCGATATGGAATATTGCGAAAGCACTATTTAAACGTGCAGCCACAGAGATCGCCGAGAACCCTGAGACGGATTTGAGCGGGCCTGACCGCAGCTTTTCCCCCTCTTCCCCTCTTCTCCTTTTCTCATTTGCGTGGCTACTTGTGCCGCTTGTGTTTTTCTCGTTTTCTGGCTCAAAGTTACCGGGCTATATTCTCCCAGCCGTTCCGGCTACGGTCATCCTTACGGCAAGCTATATTTACCGTATAGTTGAACGAAGCAAGCTTTGGAGAATGGCGGTGCTGGCCGGTGCTGCAGCGGTGTTTATCGGAACGATCGGCATGGCGATCTTCGTCGTACCAAGGGTTTCGGGTGCTGAAACCGTACATGGCCTGATGGCCGCCGCCAATGATCGTGGTTTGGCGAACGAGCGTGTTTTTACGCTCCATATGATCTCTCACAGCAGCGAATTTTATGCAGCGGGGCGATTGCTCCGCGAGCCCGACGGAAAACTCAAAAAACTCTATAGCCCCGCCGAGATCATATCTGAAATGCAGCGTGCTGGTGTGAGATCTTCGCTCGTCATCGTGCCGTTCGAATATCAAAAACAACTGACTGACAGCGAGTTGCTCACATCGGAGCTTTTAACCGACAACGGTGAGATCTCAATATTTGCCGTAAAGATCAGGTCATCGTTCTGACGCCCTGCGAAGCCGATCCATCAAAGCCGCCCCGATGCCTGTCTCTGGCACAGGTTCGCAATAGATCGTTTTGATCGTACGGCGGTCACAGTCACGGAAAAATTCAAAGACAGCTTGTGCATAACCATCTGCTGACGACAGGATCCGTTCACGCTTGAACGGTAGCCCAAAACTTTTTAGCCCAATAAAAGCCGCATCCTCCGCGCCAGTTACTTGCGAGGCATTCCTCACAATGTGAACGCTGGCCCTCGGAGCGTAGTGGCGGTGCAGCAATCCGGGGCTTCTGGCTACATCACCCTTGACGTGTTTATAAACCTGAGTATTTCCGACAACTCTTCTCAATTCGTCAATGGAAATAGCCCCTTGCCGCAGCAGCAGCGGGACATCGCCCGTGCAATCAACAACGGTCGATTCGAGTCCGATCTCGGTCTGATCGCCCTGTAATATGCAATCTACCTTGTCAAACATATCCTCGCTGACCGCTTGCCACTTGGTCGGGCTTGGCCTGCCGGAAATATTTGCCGATGGTGCAACGACCGGCACCTGACACGCCGACAGAAATTCATTTGCAAGCTTAAGTCTTGGCATTCTTATACCGATCGTATCGAGTCCAGCTGTGGCGATAGATGGCACTTTGCCCGATCGGTATAGGACAATTGTTAGCGGTCCGGGGAAAAAGGCCTCGATAAATTTCTCAGCTCTGAGCGGAATGTCCGCGACCAATTCGCCGATCTGATCGACACTGGAAACATGCGTTATCAAAGGGTTATTTGCCGGACGTTTTTTTAACTTAAAGATATTGGCGATCGCATTTTCGTTAAACAAATTCGCGCCAAGGCCATAGACCGTCTCAGTTGGGAAAGCTACCACGCCGCCGCGTTTGATAAATTCGGCTGCTTCGACCGGATCGTTTGTAAGAACAGTTTTCACAAAAGAAGTTTTACGCAAAGCCGCCAAGAACGCAAAGGAAGAGTTTCACGCCCTCTATGTTCACGCTAATATATTAGTGTGACGATCGCCGAAAAACTCAAAGATCTGCCGACGGCGTCGGGTATTTATATCCATAAGAACGACGCCGGTAAGATCATCTACGTCGGCAAGGCAAAGAATTTGCGCAGCCGCGTGCGGCAGTATTTTCAGTCAAGCCGCAACATGGACCCAAAAACGCAGCGGCTGGTGCGGTTTATTGCGGATTTTGAATTTATTGTTGTCGATAATGAGGTTGAGGCTCTTGTGCTTGAGTCGAATCTGATAAAAAAGCACAAGCCCCGCTTTAACGTCCTACTCAAAGACGACAAATCTTACCCCCACCTAAAACTGACGAACGAGGCTTTTCCCAAGGTAGTTGTCACACGCCGAATCGTTCGTGACGGATCTCATTATTTCGGCCCGTTTCTGCCGACTACACTCGCTCGCAAGACGCTCAATCTGGTCAATCGTGCATTCCAGCTCCGAACCTGCGAGATCGAGATCACGGGCAAACTGCCGCGTCCGTGCCTCGAATACCACCTGAAACGCTGTCTCGGACCGTGCGTCAAAGGGCTGTGCTCGCCTGAGGAATATAAAGAGGCGGCGGCGGATGTCAAGATCCTGCTTGAGGGTAAGAACAAAGAGCTTGCGAAAACGCTTGAGGCACGGATGTGGCAGTACTCTGAGGAAAATAAATACGAACTTGCTGCGAAATACCGCGATCTGCATCACACCGTGCTCGCTCTGAGTGAGACTCAAAAGATGGCTACGACTGCCGATCGGGATGTTGACATTATCGGCTTTTACCGCGAAAAACAGCGGCTCGCGTTGCAGCTATTTACCATGCGCGAAGGGCGTATCGTTGGCCGACGTGAGTTTTTTTGGGAGGATCTGCCTGAGGATGATTCGTTCAATTCGTTCGAATTTTTACGCGAGGTATTGATCCAATATTACTCGACAGATTACGTCCCGCTTGAGATCCACGTGCCGCAGGATTTTGACGACCGTGCGATCCTCGAACAGCTCTTATCCGAACGCCGTGGCCGCAAGGTAAAGATACTCGACCCGAAACGCGGCAAGAATAGACATTTGGTCAAATTAGTCGAGACCAATGCAAAGGTCGCGTTCGAACAGCGTTTTCGCGTGCTCAAACCAGATTCGCAAAAGGTGCTTGAGGAACTACAGGAGCTGCTTGAGCTATCGTATTTCCCCGAGCGGATCGAGTCGTTCGACATCTCGAATATCTCCGGCTCGGAAAATGTTGCTGGCATCGTTTCCTTTGAAAACGGTAAACCTGCGCGGGCAAATTATCGCCGATTTATCATCAAAACTGTCGAGGGGGCAAATGATTTTGCCTCAATGCACGAGGCAGTTTTCCGCCGCTACCGGCGTATGACCGAGGAACAAACGCCACTGCCGCAGCTTGTCTTTATCGACGGCGGCAAGGGCCAGCTCTCGGCCGCGGCCGCCGCGATGCAAGCTCTCGACCTGGAGCAGATAATGCTCGTTGGGCTCGTCAAGCCGCCAAAACAGCACAACCAGATCTCACATCTGCTGATCTATGGCCGCGAAGACCAGCCTATCCCGTTCGACCGCAACTCGCTCGCGTTTCGGCTGATATTGCAGATCCGCGAAGAAACGCACAAAACCGCCATCGAATTTCACCGCAAACGCCGCGAGAAACGTGATTTTTCATCCGAATTGAGCGAAATCCCCGGCGTCGGCGAAAAGCGAAAAATGAAACTTCTCCGCGAATTTGGCTCGATCGAGCGTATCGCCAAGGCCGAAGCTTTTGAGCTTAAGGCCTTTGTCGGATCCAAGACCGCGATCGAGATCTATCGGCACTTTGAGAACCAGCGTAACATTAGCAGTTCGGAGAATAGCGGGCTATGAGGCGCTCTCTGGCTGATGTTTTTATTGTAATGATCGCCGGACTGGCGATGGTCACCGGCTGCACCCGGACGAACGAGTCTCCGATCGATAATGACGCTCCAAAAGTGGAACGCGGGCGGCTGAGATTTTCAAAGGGCATCAACGCTCTTCGGATCGGCGATCAATATGCTTTTCGCGATGTCACGCACCATTTCTTTTTTAACGGAAAGGAATGGGAGCCGCCCGGCGACCCAAAGCTCGCCGACCGCATCAACTGGTGCGATCTGAGCCCAAACACGAGTGTCGAGATGCTGCGCTGCACCAGCAACGCTTCTGAGAATTATCGTTACACCTATCTCATCAGGATCAGCAACGATAAACCCGAGGTTGTTCGACTCGATGAGGGGCTCGGCAGCGTTTGGATAAATGACGAAGGGCACTGGCTGCTGTTTCGAAAAATGTACTACAACGTCGTAACCGGGGAAACCATCCCCATCAAAGGGATGCCATGGGCGGACGACCCCAATAGCTCATCCCCGGTGACCTATGTTCTCGCAATTTCGCCGGACAAACGGACGGTCATCGGATCGTACGACCTTGCTCCGGACGATGTAAACGGCGACAAACTCGTCAAACTCTGGAACATCGATACCGTCACAGGCACCCGCGAGATACGTTTTGCAAGCCTGAACAAATACCCGTTTCTGACGGATCACGAAAACCCAGCGAATGACATACTTCCGCCGCCCGCCGCTCAAAAGAAATTTGTTTGGAAACGTGATAGCAGCGACCGTGATTTGCTCGTTGAGCCCAAACTGTTGGGAGTGTTCGTACGCAAGCCGCCCGCGGCGAATAAATAACAAGCAGCCCTCGTTTTGGCGTGTGAGGTACAGCGACGTTGCCGCACACGTTTTGACGAGGGCTGCGTTTCGACCGTTAGGCTTTACGCCCGGCGGTCAAACTCTAGTTTTTCCTGACATAGGTCTTGTGAACGACGACCTTTGATTTATCATCGACGGCCTCGATCATTACGTTATCCTTGTCCTCACGTTTTACAAGCCGGGCTCCGGCTGACGCACGTTCGGTCGGTTTTGCTTTGTCGGCGTCTGCGATAAATCCTTTGACAGCGTCGGCCTTGACCGGATCCGCGAGGCGTACGCCGCGTTGGGCGGAAACTGCTTCGGTCGCGGTGGCCTTTAGGTTCTTTGACCAAAGCTTTTTGAACAGCGAATTCGACACAAAGATATCCGCGCTATTTATCTGGCCGTTGATCGCGAAAGCGTAACCGATCACGTCAGATTGTCCGTCGATGATGCTGCCGAGTTTTTTGATGTACTCGTCGATGCTGGCGACGACCTTGCGATTTTCAAGGCTTAGCTGCAAACTCGAAGCCGAATCAGACGCATTTACCGTCCCGCCCACATTCTGTCCAAGACTTGCCTGAGCCTCGCTCACCTTGCTCCAGACCTCGGTCTGCGAACGCGACGCGTTAGCCGCGAACTTTAGGTCGCGGGTGACGATGCGGTCGTTTGAGCTGGTAAATTGCTTCGAGTCCTCATTACCGCGTTTTTCCCAACGGCCCGATTCGACGCAAAATGCCTCGATCTTTACGCGGCCCGATCTTGCCGGGATGATGATGCTGATCGCCAATACGCGGTCCTGTTTGCCGCCCTTGACGATGTCGCCGGACTGGATGAAAACGTCCTGTTCTTTTGATAGATTCTCGACCTCCAGTTCATTTACATTTGAGGTCTCATAGACCTTGAACAGCTTTCGCTCCATTGCCTCTTGCAACGTCATCATGTTCTTTTTTGATTCGTCTTTGCCGTGAATGAGAAAAATGGAGAGATTTTTGTATGTGTATGGTGCCGAGATCCTATAGCCGCCGCTCTGTGCCGCCGCCGTCAACGCAAATCCCGATATCAGTGCGATCATCGACAAAATGCCGATCTTTAGTCTTGTATTCATATTACAACTCCTATTCGAAATACTTAATTTTTGCTCGGGAGAGCGTCGCCTTATGTATTTGGAACGGAGCTGTTCCGTATTTCTTGCAGAAGCCCTCGCGTAAGCAAGGGCGTAACATCCAGTTTGATGGTCACGCCCTTACTCCGTGCGGGCTTTTGCCCAAGAAGTTGGTCCTTTTGGTCCGGTCCGGACCAGGTGGACCAAGATGGACCAGAGTGGACCAGAGTGGACCAAACCCTGTTCCTTGTCGCCAATGGCGACTTACTTATAAAACCTAGGGTGAGCGAACGAAGTTTGCGTAACCCTAGGTTTAGGCGGATCGATGTTTCGCTCCCTGAAGAGGAGCAACAATTCATCGTGCCACTGTTCGTCCCCTACAGGGACGGAATTAATTTGATATCCCTACCTAGGGTTCCAATCGCTTTGCTCATTTCACCCTAGGCTTTATAAGTTGGTCGCCGTTGGCGACAAAACACGGCACTATTAACACGCCGCCCACTGTTCACTATTCACTGTTCGTTGTTCACTATCTCTGCTAACATCCTAAAAATGAAGACATATCGCACAATCGCAGGGCTGACGCCGTAGTTTTTTTGCTGCGTCTTTTGAGTCTAGGGTGCGTTATAATTTTAGATATGCGTTACTTGATTTATATATTTTGTATTACCT
>JBEBGA010000540.1:0-1558 GCA_040081695.1 Pyrinomonadaceae bacterium | reverse complement strand
ATCATACGCACGTAACCCTGACAGCGGGCCGATCGTCCGGGTCAAGGTGCCAAGTTCGATGATGGTGACGCTGGGCCTCGTGGCGAGTGTCGAAAAGCCGTCAAATCTTGTCGATGCAGAGGTTGTCGTCGGTGACGACGGGCTGACGCGGGCAATACGTTTTATTCGTTAGTTTTCAGGAGTTAGCAATGAAAAGACACGCATTTATATCAATTTTTATAACACTATTAATAACTATAACGGTGGTCGCACAGCGTCCGCCGCGACAACCCGGCCAGCCAGGTTTAGGTGGCCCACCAAATGGCCAAATGCGTCCGGGTGACGGCATGCCGCCGCCGCAGGACGACTGGCTAAAGCGTCTGGATGCAAACAAGGACGGCAAACTTGATTCGGCAGAGCTACAGACAGCCCTCGAGACATCATTTACCGAATACGACAAAAATTCGAACGGGACGATCGACGCCAACGAGGTTCGCCGCCAGCCGCGAAATGGCAACGACGGTCCGATGGTCCCGGGAATGCGTCCACCAGGACAACCGATCGGACCGCCAATGGGACAAGGTGGAATGAAACCTGGAGGTCCGCCGATGGGACAAGGCATACGGCCGGATGGCCCTCAGATGGGCCCCGAGGGTAAAAAGATTCTGCCGCCTTTCTTCTTTATGGACAAGGCAGCAGATGGATCGGTAACCGGCCGTGCGGAATTCGACCAGAGTGTTAAGGCTACGTTTGCAGAAATGGACAAGAATGGCGACGGAGCCATCTCAAAAGATGAGGCTCGTCCGCCAAAACGCGAGGGAGGTAATCCTCCTCCGCCAAATGCAAAATTTATTGCTGCCGAGCTTCGCTTTGGCGACAAGCTAGTCAAATCGCAGCCATTCTCAGCCGAGACCGTGATCGAAGACACGCGTCGGCTCTTTGACGGAACAACTGTCACCAAAACAAACAAAGGTGCGTTTTACCGCGACGCTGCCGGGCGTACACGCCGTGAACAGCCGCTCGAAATGGTTGGTGGGGTTAGCATTTCCGGCAAGGACGGCAAACCGCAGATGCTTGTATTTATCAATGATTTCGCATCGAAGACGCAATATTTTCTCGATATGAATAACAAGGTCGCCCGTCAGCACGGCATCGGCGGCAATCCGCCAAATGAACCGGGTACGCCGCCGGACGCAAAGACCGAATCGCTCGGAACAAAGACGATCGAAGGCGTTACGGTCGAGGGCACACGCGTTACTTTTGAGATCCCGGTCGGACACCTTGGTAATGATAAGCCGATCCAGGTCGTTACGGAAAAATGGTTCACGCCCGAGCTGCAGATGATCGTTTATTCGCGGCACCTCGACCCGCTCGCAGGTGAGCATATTTTCAAGCTCGTAAATATTAAACGCATCGAACCGTCAGCTGATCTGTTTGCGGTGCCAAGCGGTTTCCGCGTTGAAAAAGGTGCGGGCAAAGAATGAACTCTCTGCAATTTGTTTAGAGCATCGGAAACGAAGAAAATGCTTGAAGAGGTTCTTACTATCAATTTGCAGACGAACACCCGATCTCAGGCGGA
>JBEBGA010000539.1:0-1564 GCA_040081695.1 Pyrinomonadaceae bacterium | reverse complement strand
CGTATCGCGTAAAGACGACGAAGCTGGGTTTCTTCGATGACCGGAAGCCGCCCTATCATAAGTCTACAATGATCTCTGAGTACCTTCGACCGGATCGAGAGCGGATGTTTTATGAGGTAACCGACAAAAAGGGCACCAAGCGGAGTGAATCGGTTGAAATTGGTGACAATGAATATTCTAGGGAAGGCGACGGTCCGTGGAAGGTTACCAGAAAAGCAACTCCTGATCTTGCGAAGCTATTAATACCACTGGGGAAGGCGGACCAATCGGACGAAAGTGTGAAATATGAATATTTATACTTGGGGAAGAAAGAACTAAATGGCATGATGGCCGACCTTTACCAGGTTACAACCACGCGTTCTCTTCGCTCGGCGAGCGGTGATATTATCAATCCATCCGTTAAGAAATATTGGTTCGACAAAAATGGAAGACTACTTAGAACTCAAATCGATACCACGGACAATGTAACGAGGGCTCTGCATCAAGAAATCAAGGAATATGAATACGATGTGGTGATAAAGATCGAGGCTCCGATTAAGTAGTATATAGAACTCGCCGCTCTCATTCTTACAACCGAGGCACCGCAAGTGAAATAGGACATTTTTCGCGTCTTTTCGGAGTCAACGCGGCTGCATTTTTGTGTTAAATAGTTCAATGGAAATAGTCCATAGTTCGATGGGATGAATGCATCGTTCGATGGAGAATGTCCATCGAAACATGTTATTTGTCCATCGAACGATGGATAAGCAAAATTTTGCGATGAAATATATCCATTGCTTGATGGACTATTCACATTGGTCGATGGGAAAGTTTAATTGGTCGATGATTAACTTAAATTGACCAATGCATAAGTTGCATTGTTCGATGGAATAACTCCATAGGACAAATTAGAAGAAAAATATTGCATTTTTTGTCGGGAATTGAGTAGAATAGGCGGGAAAATATTGGAGGGAGACCGATATGCCTAGGCGAGAAGATTGGTTGCCGTATGGACTTAGCGAGCGGGTTCATGCTTTTCAACGGATCGCGAATGCTGCGGAGACGTATGAGGTGCAGTTGGGGTTAGCTCCCGCGGATGTTTCGCGGATCAAGGCAATTGCTGAGGAATATGCGTTCGCGGTGAATATCTATCAGCATAATAAGGTCACGCTGAAGGCTCTGCGGGGTTGGCGTAACATCGTTACTTCGAATGAACGGACGATCGGGCCTAGCACGGAGCGGCCGATGTTTGATAACACGCCGATGCCGGTCGGGACGCAACGCGGTTTAGTGGCGGAAATGCGGCGTTATGTGCGAATTATGAAGGCGTCGGGCGGATTTACCACGGCGATCGGCAGTTCGATGGGCGTTATGTCGCCAAAACACGCAAAGAAAGCTCCCGGCGAACTCCAACCGACGCTAAAGGCGACGGCAATCAATGGTTTTAAGGTTGTTATCGCGTGTGAAATGCAGGGAATGACCGCTCTTCAGCTAGAATTTCGACGAAACGGCGAGGAAGAGTACGAAAAAGTCGCGTTCCTGAGCAAACTGCCCGAAACGATCTATATCGAACCACGCGTTCTAG
>JBEBGA010000538.1:0-1571 GCA_040081695.1 Pyrinomonadaceae bacterium | reverse complement strand
TAAAGAATGTGAGTTTAGATTCAATTATAGAAACGAAAATCTTTACTCAATCCTTTTGAAAATTATCAAATAACTATGGCTTAACTAGTCATGACCCTTCTAATTTTTATGATACCATGTTACGGAATCTCTACACATCAGGCTACAATGTGTAGGTTTAGTAACGACCATGACGGGACGTCAAAAACTACTTGAATATGCTAACAAGCGAAAGATATTTCGTGCATCGGATGTCGAACACGAACTGGGGCTTTCGCGGATGTATATCTCGCGACTGGTTCAGGAAGGCCTGCTCGACCGCGTAGGGTATGGACTATACGCACTAGCCGGTTCCGGGTTCAACGAAAACCAAACCATCCTCGAAGTCGCTGCGAAGTTTCCGAAAAGCGTACTCTGTCTCCTTTCCGCTCTGCGCTTTCACGATCTGACCACACAGAATCCATTCGAGGTTTGGATCGCGATCGAACGGGATACGTGGATACCAAAAATGGATACGGTTCGCCTTCGAGTCTTCAGTTTCTCTACGAAGGTTTACGACAAAGGCATCGAAACGCATATTATCGATGGCGTTAAGGTGAAAGTTTATTCACCGGCAAAAACTATCGCCGATTGTTTTTACTATCAAAGAACTGTCGGCCTTGACGTCTGTATTGAGGCCCTTCGCGATGTGTGGAGTACGCGGAAGGCGACGATGGAGGAACTCTTTCACTTTGCCAATATCCGCAACGTTAAAGGCACGATGCTTCCGTATCTGAACACTCTGTCATAAAAATGGTGAAGAAAGAGACGAAAGACATTGCATCCTCCGTCAAAGCTCGTCTCACCGCGCTCGCCAAAAAGCGCGGCGAGGATGTTCAAAGCATTCTTGTACGATACGGCGTCGAGAGATTTCTTTATCGTCTTAGTGTATCGGAACATAAGGATCGATTTCTCCTGAAAGGCGCAGCCCTTTTCTCGCTCTGGTTCGACGCTCCACATCGGCCCACGAAAGATCTCGATCTTCTCGGGTTTGGGCCGAGCGATATCCCTTCGATGGAAGACACGATCAAATCCATTTGTCGGGTCAAAACGGAAGATGGCATGGAATTTCTGACCGATTCGGTTCGCAGCGAACTCATTCGAGGAGAAGAAGCGTACCAGGGCGTCCGTATAAAATTGACCGCAAAATTGGGGCAGGCAAGGATTCCGCTTCAAGTAGACGTCGGCTTTGGCGATGCAGTCACCCCGAAACCGGAGGTTGCGGATTTCCCAACGCTTCTGGATCTCCCCGCTCCGAGCCTCAAGGTGTACCCGAAGGAGACTGTTGTCGCTGAAAAGTTCGCGGCAATGGTAAGGTTCGGAGAGGCCAACGGAAGGATGAAGGATTTCTGGGATGTAAATTATCTGCTTGAAGAATTCGAGTTCGACGGAGAACTGCTTCAAAGGGCCCTGCGTGCGACGTTTGAAAACCGCCAAACTCCGTTCCCGACCGTTTTGCCGATTGCTCTTCAGGACGAGTTTGGAGAGAATCCTTTGGTCGCCGCTCGATGGAAAGCGTTCATCAATCGCAACCGGATCGACCGATCCAAGGA
>JBEBGA010000184.1:0-6401 GCA_040081695.1 Pyrinomonadaceae bacterium | reverse complement strand
CTCCTCTATCGTCGATGCGGACAACACAAAGGTCATCGGCGGTACGTGCATCAAGATCCTGTCGTGGTACGACAACGAATGGGGCTATTCGTGCCGTGTCCGCGATCTGGTCAAATTTGTCGCCGCAAAAGGAATGTGGAGTTTTGATCAATAATCGCTGGAGAAATCGATGAAAAATGCATTCGGCCTGGTATTTTCGATTCTGTTGCTGGTTGTGATCGGGTGCTCATGCCCTAGCAAATTGGCTGAGTTGGGCAAAAAACAGCCCACGAGCACTCCGCCGCCGTCCGCTACGCCTTATTCGCCGTCGTCAACACCTGTAAGTAAAGGTGAATACGACGTTACGATGGACAAATACCAGCAGATCAAGATAGGAACCCCGAGAGCTGATGTCGAGAGGATACTCGGCGGCAAGGGAACCGAGATCAGCAGCTCGGTCGGCGGCGGAACGAGTTTTTCGGTCAATAAATGGGAAGGCGAACGGTATAAATCGATCATCCTCTCATTCAAAAATGACAAGGTAATGTCGAAATCGCAGGTCGGCCTTAAATAGTCGATATGCAATTGGAGACACGCAAGAACCACCTGTGCAAACGGGTGGGTTCTTTTATTTTAAGATGAACAAAAAAACTATAAAAGACATTGATATCGCGGGCAAAAGGGTCTTTATCCGAGTGGACTTTAATGTCCCGATCAAAGATGGTGTGATCGCCGATGACACCCGGATTCTCGGTGCCTTGCCGACGATCAAATACGCCGTCGAACAAGGAGCAATGGTCATCCTTGCCTCGCATCTCGGCCGTCCGCTCAAGGACAAAAAGAAGGCTGAAGAAAAAGGCCTGCCGTATGACCCGGGGAAATATAGCCTTCGTCCTGTGTTTGAGTATTTGTCTAAGTTAGAAGGGCTAAATGTTGCATTTGCAGATGATTGCATTGGCGAAGAGGTGGATGCAGGAATAGCGCAAATGAAACCCGGCGACATCCTCTTGCTCAAAAATCTCCGCCTCCACGCCGAAGAAGAGAAGAACGATCCCGATTTTGCCAAACAGCTTGCCGCAAACACAGATGTGTATGTCAACGACGCTTTTGGCACCGCACATCGTGCTCACGCCTCGACCGAAGGCATCACGCATTACGTTGACGACTGCGTAGCCGGGCTGTTGATGGAAAAGGAGCTGAATTTTCTTGGAAAAGCACTACATAACCCCGAACGTCCATTTGTCGCTATCCTCGGAGGGGCAAAGGTTTCGGACAAGATCCCGGTTATCGAATCGCTCATTAAACGGAAGGTTGACAAGCTCCTGATCGGCGGTGCGATGGCATACACGTTCTTTAAGGCCCAAGGCTTTACGGTGGGTAAATCGCTGGTGGAGGACGATATGATGCCCAAGGCCCTTGAGATGGAGCAAATGGCAAAAGACGCCGGCGTCGAGCTGATATTGCCGACTGATCACCAAGTCGTTGACTCGTATGATCCGATCAATTCCCGCAAGACGATCCCGATCTCATTCACAAACACAGGCCTCGTCGGACTCGACATCGGTGTCGAAACCGCCGTCATCTTTGAAAACGCTCTTGAGGGTGCCAAAACGATCGTCTGGAACGGCCCAATGGGTATGTTTGAGGAAAAACCGTTTGATGAGGGGACCGTTGCCATCGCAAAAGCGGTCGCGGCTGCGACTGAAAAAGGTGCTACATCAATTGTCGGCGGAGGCGATTCGGTTTCGGCTGTGAATCAGGCCGGGCTTAACGAAAAGATCAGCCATATATCGACCGGCGGTGGAGCGACGCTTGAGTTCCTCGCGGGCGATACGCTGCCTGGCGTTGCCGCTTTGGACGACAAATAGCCCACTATCCGAGATATCAGCCTTCCATGTTAAAATAGTGATAGGACAACAATGAAGACCATATTTCAAGAGGCCCGCAGTGCCGTTCTTATCATTATCGGTATATTTTCAGCTGCTTTTGGGTTGAAAGGTTTTCTACTGTCGAGCCGCTTTATTGACGGTGGCGTGACTGGCGTTTCGATGCTGGTTTCGGACATTTCCGGCTACCCGCTATCGATATTGCTGCTCGTAATAAATCTGCCATTCATTGCTATTGGCTATCGTCAGATCGGCCGCAAGTTTGCGATCAAGAGCACGCTTGGTATCGTTGGCCTATCGCTTTGTTTGCTTTTGGTAAAATTTCCTGACGTCACGCCCGACAAGCTACTTACCGCAGTGTTTGGCGGGTTGTTTATCGGTGCGGGAATCGGACTAGCTATTCGCGGTGGTTCGGTACTCGACGGGACCGAGATCGCTGCATTGTTGGTCAGCCGCAACAGCCACCTGTTAAGGGTCGGCGACGTAATATTGCTGCTCAATATCGTTATTTTTCTGACAGCGGCATTTTTTCTTGGAGTCGAATCGGCGATGTACTCGATCCTGACCTACGTCGCAGCGACAAAGGCCATCGATTTCTTGCTTCATGGTTTTGAAGAATACACGGCAATAAACATTATCTCTGTAAAAAGCGAAGAGATACGAGAGGAAATAATCGGCAAACTCCATCGCGGCGTTACGGTTTTCAAAGGCAGCGGAGGGATGGGAACCCACGGCGAAACGACCGACGACCGCTCGATACTATATTGCGTTGTCACGCGGCTTGAGATCGGTACTATCAAATCTGTAGTTTCCGACATCGATCCGAACGCATTTGTGACGACCCATGCTCTGACTGATGTCGAGGGCGGGCTGATAAAACGGCCTTTGCTTCACTAATAAATATGAGAAGACCAGTAATTGCAGGTAATTGGAAGATGTATAAACTGCTCAGTGAAGCAGTAAATACCGCACTTGAACTAAAGCCGCTTGTCGCCAACGCAAATCACTGCGACGTTGTCATTGCACCCGTGTTTACGGCGCTAAAGACGGTCGCCGACCGACTTGAAGGCTCGAATATTAATGTCGCCGGACAAGATTGTGCCGTCCAAAATGATTTTGGGGCACACACGGGAGAAATAGCCCCGACTATGCTTAAGGATGTCGGCTGTTCCCACGTGGTCATCGGCCACTCTGAGCGGCGGCAGTTTTACGGTGAGACAGACAGTTCGGTCAATCAAAAAACAAAAGCATCGCTTGCGGCGGGGCTGAAACCGATCGTTTGTGTTGGCGAATCGCTCACTGAAAGGGAAGGCGGACAGGCAGAAACGGTGGTCAAAGGCCAGTTAGTCAAAGGCTTGGACGGTTTGACAGTTGCCGACATGGAACGTATCATAATCGCTTACGAGCCTGTCTGGGCGATCGGAACGGGTAAAACCGCGACGCCTGAACAGGCTCAAGAAATGCACGCACACATCCGCCGGACGGTTGCAGAAATGCATGGAAATGAGATCGCGGACAACACGCGAATTCTCTATGGCGGATCGGTCAAACCGGATAATATCGCGACGCTGATGTCGCAGACGGACGTTGACGGTGCATTGGTCGGCGGAGCAGCCCTCGAAGCGGCGAGCTTTGCTCAGATCGTGAATTATGGAAGATAGTGACAAATGAACAGGGACGAGTGACAAGGGGCAGATCGCCTTTTCTTCACTCATAACTCATCACTTATCACTCATCACTAAAACAATGGTTTATATTTTATACGGAATCTTTTTTCTCTCATGCCTCGTGCTGATCGCTGCGGTTTTGCTGCAGCCCGGCAAGACGGACGCGGGAGCACTGTTTACAAGCAATGTGTCGAGTTCGGCATTTAGCCCTCGCGGCACGGCGACCGTCCTGTCAAAAGTGACTATCACGGCAGCGACAACATTTATGTTGTCAGCTCTGTTGCTTGCGATGCCTGCTTTGACGGGTAACACGTCGGTACTCAGTAGCAACCCCGATACACCGGCCACGACCACCGAGTCGAATGCAAACACCGCCGATGCAAACGCCAACGCGGCTGTTCCAGCAGCGGATACGAATGCCAATGCCAATGCTGCGGCCCCTGTTCCGCCAAATGCTGCACCGACTGCCCCTGCGAATGCTGCACCGGCAACCAACGCTACGGTCAACACCGATGCTAAAAAGCCTGAGGCTAACAAACCAGCGGCAAACGCCCCGGCGAAGAAATAGTATTTGAAAATCTTGCTCAGGTGGCGTAATTGGTAGCCGCGCACGTTTGAGGGGCGTGTGGAGTAATCCGTGGGGGTTCGAGTCCCCCCCTGAGCACCATCATCAGAAAGGCTGACAAAGCATATTGCTCTGTCAGCCTTTTTCCTTTTCTTATATCGACTCCTTAATTCACAAACTTGATACAGCCGTCTTTGATCTCGATCTTTGCATTATCGCTGATCTCGACGTCGCCACATTTTGTCGTGACAACTGCCTTTGTTCCGCTGCCGCCGATCGTTGTCGCACCGCTGGTCGACCCGTTAAACGTAACCTCCGTCGTGCTGCCATCCTTTTTTACTTTGAATACCCACTTTTGCGAGTCCTTGTTGTAATACCTGATATAGACTGACGCAAATGCGTTCATCCCAAGCAGCGAAACTATCCCCAAAGCCAATATTGTCTTTTTCATACGATCTCCTCTAATTGTTTTATTTAACACCGGTTAGGGCGTTGTATTTAAAGGAACGAGCTGCCCTATGAGACTTGCAGCGGTAAGTGTGCAAAAGCTATTTCACGACCATCGTCCCGGTGCCTTCGTCAGTAAAGACCTCTGCAAGGATGGCGTTGCGGGTGGTGCCGCTGACGACGTGGGCGGAGCGGACCCCTCGGGAGAGCAGCGAGATGAGGTTTTCGAGTTTCGGGAACATCCCGCCGGTTGCCCGGCCCGAATCGATCATGTGGCGTGCATCTTCGACGGTCAGGCGTGAGAGTTTGGTATCTTCGTTGCCTTCGTCGAGGTAGATGCCGTTGACGTCGGTAAGCAGGATGAGTTTTTCGGCTCCAAGATTAGCGGCGATCTCGGCGGCGATAGTATCGGCATTAATGTTAAATATCTTGCCGTCGTCATCCGCACCGAGCGATGAGATCACGGGCAGATAGCCGCTGTCGAGGAGCGTATTGAGCAGTGACACGTCTATTTCGACAACGTCACCGACGTGGCCAAAATCTATGGTTTCGGTCTGTCCCGTCTGTTTATTGACAACATCCTTTGGCGGACGTTTTACAGCCCGGACAACGCCTCCGTCAACCCCCGACAGCCCGACAGCCGATATTCCTCGACGGCGAAACTGGGCGAGGATCTCTGTATTGATCTTGCCGCGAAAGATCATCTTGGCGAGATCAAGCGTGTCATCGTCGGTCACACGGCGGCCCTCGATCACGGTCTGAACTACGCCGAGTTTTTGTGCAAGCTCTGTAAGCTGCTTGCCGCCGCCGTGGATCACGCACACGCGGATGCCCACCTGATGCAGCAAAGCAAGCTCCTCAGCCAGGGATGCAAGATTTTCTTTGTCCTCGGTGACCTTGCCCGAAAATTTGACGACAAAGGTCTTGCCCTGAAATTTTTGTATGTAGGGCAGCGATTCGCGTAAGAGATCCAGTGTTTCCTGATTCATATTTTATCAGCTCGGCGGCCAACGGTATTTGGTCAATAGCAGGTCATAATTTCGCGAACAACCGCCGCGAATTGCTTCGAGAACATATACGGGCTCGTAATTATCCGCCCATACTTTCAATAGATAAGGCACGTCATCCATTTCGTAAGTTCGAAATGAGAATGAATCACCTTTGATCTTTCCGGCCAGTGCGATAGGCTCTTCGCGGTAAACACCGACGACCGGCTGCTCAAACATCTTGGGGTCATAGTCTTTGACAAATTTTTCAGCGTGGTCAGAACGAACCAGTTTGGGACGCATCCACCAACGCGAAAAATAGACCTCGTCGAGAGGAAAAAATGTCGTGCTCAGATACTCGGCGACAAACTCGACTTTTCGCAACGTCCCGTTTTCGTTCTTATATCTGATCGGCGATGCCGGATAAACTTGGTACTGCGGGTTGACCGCACTCAGGCCATTTCGCACATAAATGTTGATCTGGTTAGTGCCCTGACCGCAATACTGTGCCTGTAATTTGGTACCGGCAGCAGCGAATGACAAAGTGACGATGAACAACAATATTTGATTTTTCATGCCATTTGAACGTGAGATCGCGGTAAAACTTGCGGCACTCAAGACGCTAACAGCTTGCTCATTATCGCCTTTTGGATGTGCAGCCGATTCTCAGCCTCATCGATCACCACCGAACGCGTCGAATCGATCACGCCGTCCGTCACGATCACATTTCGCCGAACCGGTAAGCAATGCATAAATATCGCATCATATGATCGCTCCATTTTTGCCTCGTCAACGATCCAGTCGCTTCTGAGGGATGCCCTATGCTCAATATCTTTGTCCGTGTCACCGTAAAATTGTTTTACGCCCCAGC